>JAEYSE010000059.1 GCA_023435025.1 Bacillota bacterium | reverse complement strand
TGAGTTAAAATACTCAACAGTTTAAAAAACTGTCTCTATCTTTTACTTTTCAACTTCCACGCTTGCGCGTTTCGTTGTCCGTACTTTTGCTGGTTCCTCAAATTAATTGCGTTCGTCTTCTATCTCGAACTATATAGTTTTCAAGGTGCTTTTCGCTTGTCGTTACCCTCTCGGGCGGGACAGCTTGTTTATTGTAGCAAACCTATCTCACACTGTCAACACCCCTTTTTAAGTTTTTTGCATAATTTTTATGACCCCTTCATATCTATTCGCTTCGCCTCATTTTTGAACATCATTGCAATAAAAAAATCAAGACTTTCCGTAGTTTTTGAAGCAACACATCAACAAGCCTTCGCGGCAGGATTACTCCCAAAGGCCTGCTGATACATATAATTGAAGAAAGCTTCAAGAATCTGTTTTATTAAATAGAAAAGGTTATATATTCAAACAACAATTGCAAGTACATAAATAGGAAAAGCGGCTTGCGCCGCTTTTCCGTGGGGGATAAAGGGGGAACGATTCCTCTTACGAGGCTTACTGGAGCAGCTGGAGCACGCCCTGCGGCGCGGAGTTGGCCTGTGCCAACATGGCGGTGGCAGCCTGCACAAGGATGTTGTTCTTGGTGTAGTTGGTCATTTCCTTCGCCATGTCGAGGTCACGGATGCGGCTTTCGGCGGCGGAGAGGTTCTCCGAAGAGGTATCCAGGTTGTTGATCTTGTGCTGGAGACGGTTCTGGATCGCGCCCAAGCTGGAACGCGCCGTTGAAACCGTGTTGATGGCGGTATTCACGGCAGTGATCGCGGCCGATGCGGTGGTCTGTGAAGTCAGATCCAGAGTGTCCACGCTCAAGCCCGTGCTGGAAGACATATCAGCGATGGTAATTTCCAGCGTTTGGCCTGCATCAGCACCAGTCTGAATGACCAAGCCACTCCCGGCAGTATCATAAGTTCCATCCAACAGCTTCTTTCCGTTGAACGCGGTCTTAGAGGCGATATCGTCGATTTCAGAAATCAAAGCCTGAAACTCAGCATCCAGCGCGGTACGGTCAACCGTTGCGCTGTCGTTGGTATCGGAGGAGGACTGAACGGCCAGCTCGCGCATACGCTGGAGGATGGAGTGGGTTTCATTCAGTGCGCCTTCAGCCGTCTGAACCAAAGAAATCGCGTCCTGGCTATTCTTACTTGCCATGTTCAGGCCGCGGATCTGCGCGCGCATTTTCTCGGAGATCGCAAGGCCGGCGGCATCGTCACCCGCACGGTTGATGCGGTAACCGGAAGACAGCTTCTCGGTGGAAGTGGCAGAATTCGTCGTGTTGATGGAGTACTGGCGATAGGTGTTCATGGACATCAGGTTGTTGTTAATACGCATTTGAATTTTCCTCCTTGATTAATTACGGCATCCCTGCCTATTTAGTTTTTTCTCTTAAAAAGGTGTCTTAAGCTACAACGTTTCCATTACTGGAGCAGCTGGAGCACGCCCTGGGGCGCGGAGTTGGCCTGCGCCAACATGGCGGTGGCAGCCTGCACGAGGATGTTGTTCTTGGTGTAATTGGTCATTTCCTTCGCCATGTCGAGGTCGCGGATGCGGCTTTCGGCGGCGGAGAGGTTTTCCGAAGAAGTATCCAAGTTGTTGATCTTGTGCTGGAGACGGTTCTGGATTGCACCCAAGCCGGAACGCGCTGTCGAAACCGTGTTAATAGCCGTGTTGACGGTGGTGATCGCCGTGGAAGCACCGGTCTGGACGGATAAGTCGGCCGCAGTAAGAACCAGGGCAGCCGCCCGCATGTCGGCAATCGTGATAGACAGCGTCTGGCCAGCATCTGCGCCAGTCTGGATTACCAAGCCGGTGGTAGCGTAGGTGCCATTCAGCAGCGTTTTGCCGTTAAACGCAGTCTTGGTCGCGATATCATCGATTTCGAGCTTGAGCTGCTGGAACTCTGCATCCAAAGCCTCGCGGTCAACGCCGGCTGCAGTATCTTGGTTGGTATCGGAAGACGCCTGTACGGCGAGTTCGCGCATACGCTGGAGGATGGAGTGGGTTTCGTTCAGCGCGCCTTCAGCGGTCTGCACCAGAGAGATCGCGTCCTGGCTGTTCTTAGAAGCCATGTTCAGGCCGCGGATCTGTGCGCGCATTTTTTCGGAGATCGCAAGGCCGGCGGCGTCGTCGCCCGCGCGGTTGATTCGGAAACCGGAAGACAGCTTTTCGGTGGAAGTGGCAGCATTGGTGGTGTTAATCGAATACTGACGGTAGGTATTCATGGACATCAGGTTGTTGTTAATACGCATGTGTAATTCCTCCTTGATTTTTATCGGCATCCATGCCTTGTTTTTACGTCCTTCCGGCCTTTTCCCCCACCGGCGCCTGGTTTGAGAACTGACTTTTTTGAACGTATGGTATTTAAATCGGCTCTTTTCTATAGTACTTTAGTACCTTTTATAAAAATTTCTTGCATTTTTGCCGTCAAATAACAGACTAAGGCAGTATTCGCCAAAAAACTATTGAATCTGTAACTTATGACGTATACAATACATATGGAGAATTGTGTTTTAATGTGGGATTATATACATTATCTTGTGTTTTTGGGGGGCTTTTTTTACCGTGCGCAAGGAAAGCAGCAAAAAAATACGATGGATATGGGTGAATGCAATTGGCTGATTTTTTCAAAAACACAGTCGGCAAAATAGCCGAGTATTTTAAAAATCTTGAAAAAGGTCAAAAAACGAGGTTCTTCGTTTTTACCTTTCTGGCACTGGCAATCGTTGTTGCTGCAAGTGTGCTGCTTAACCAAAAGTCATATACGGTACTTTACAGCGGCATGGAAGCTCAGGATGCTGGAGAAGTGCTCTCCCTGCTTGATGAGATGGATGTGGATGCCAAGCCGCAGGGTGCTGATACTATATTGGTAGAAAGCAGCCAGGCGGACAGCGTACGCATGCAGCTTGCTGCGGACGGATATCCCAAAAGCGGCCTGAATTTTGATATTTTCTCAAACGCATCGGGTCTTGGCACAACCGATATGGAAAAGCGCGTCTATTACCAGTTCCAACTGCAGGAAAATCTGGGACAGGTTATCAAGAAGATGGAAAAGATAGACGACGCAGTAGTCAGTCTTTCGCTCGCGCAGGAAAGCGCCTTCGTGTTATCTGAAGATGAAAAACCGGCTTCCGCTTCCGTGTTATTAAAAATAAAGGAAGGCGCCACATTGGAATCTTCCGAGGCGCGGACAATCGCGGAGCTTGTATCCAAAAGCGTATCCGGCCTGAGTTTGGATGACGTGAGAATCGTAGATTCCAATATGAAACTTTACAGCCTGAACGAAGAAGAGGAACCGGCGCAGACTGCGCAGCAGACTTACGAAACGATCGGCACTCAGCTTGCGCTGCAAAAAAACGTTCAGGACAGCATCCAGGAACAGGTCATCAACCTTTTAACCCCCGTTTTTGGAGAAGGACGGGTGTTTGCGGAAGTCAGCGTCACACTGAATTTTGATAAGCAGCAGTCGGAAAGTGTGGAATTCGAGCCACCGCTTGAGAACGGAACCGAAGGCCTCGCCGTCAGCATGCAGGAACTTGCTGAAAGCATTAAGGGGGATGCTGCCGCCAGCGGCGTACCGGGTATGGACTCGAGCGGCGGAACATCCACCACCACTGTTTATCCGGAACTGGAAACGGATGAGAATTCGATTTACAGCAAGGTCAGCCGTGAAACCA
Source organism: Bacillota bacterium (assembly GCA_023435025.1). Taxonomy (GTDB): domain Bacteria; phylum Bacillota; class Clostridia; order Christensenellales; family CAG-138; genus JAEYLA01. Next base: position 25,770 of record JAEYSE010000059.1, on the reverse strand, counting down.
ATCTGGAGTTAAACGAAACAAGGACGCAAATCGATAACGCGCAGGGGCAGGTGCTCGATCTTTCCGTAGGCGTGGTCATCAACGGCACCGATATGGAAGAGGATTATTCAGAGAACGTTCAGAACCTGGTGGCCAATGCCATTGGCGTAGAGCCAGTTAAGGTATCCGTAGAAATGATCCCCTTCTTCCAGCTTGGTACGTCTGAAGAACCCAGCATCGAGGAAGTCTTCAATTCCCAAAAGGAAATGATGAGTCAGGCTGCGAGCGCTTCTACCATGCGGGCACTCATTACCGCGGGCACAGTCGTGCTTGTATTCCTGATTGGGCTTCTGGCCGTAGCAACTTTGCGTAAAAAACCTGCGCCTGTCATGTATGCGGTAAACGAAGACCAGGGTGTCATGATGGATCTCCAGGCGGGCGACGAAGATATCCTGCCCACCATTGAGGAACCCGAACCTGTGGAAGTGCCCGAGATACCCGAAAAAGAAAACACCACGCTATCATCCCTGGAAAAATATATTGAAAAAAGCCCGGACGCGGTGGTACAGCTTTTGCGCAATTGGCTCAGTGACGATATCAGGTAATATCCGCATGATGCGCTTTTGCCACTATCCTTGCCACTCTAATTGACATTGAAAAACGGAGGACGCCTATGGCAGCCCAAAGTCTTACGTCCAAAGAAAAAGCTGCGATCTTAATGATTTCTTTGGGCAAGAACCATGCAGCCAAACTATACCCCTTCTTTTCTGAGGAAGAAGTGGAACAGCTTACGCTGGCCATTACCAGCGTACGCCGTATCGACCCTGAGTTAAAAGACGCCGTCGTTAATGAATTCTACGAAATTTGTATGGCGCAAAAATTCATATCCGAGGGCGGTATCGACTATGCAAAGGAGCTTTTGGACCAGGCCTTTGGCGAGTCAAAGGCAAACGAACTGATTTCCCGTCTATCTTCCGCATTGCGCGTACGCCCTTTTGACTTTGTGCGGCGCGCGGACAGCTCGCAGATATACAACTTTCTGCAGGACGAGCATCCGCAGACGATCGCATTGATACTCTCGTACCTGGAACCCAAACAGGCGGCGCCCGTGCTTGCCTCTCTTCCTTCTGAGAAGCAGGCAAACGTCATCATGAGAATAGCAAATATGGGCGCGACCTCCCACGAATATGTGAAGGATACCGAGCGTGTGCTCGAACACCGGCTTTCCTCGATGATGCTTGGCAACCAAACGGTGGCAGGCGGTATCGACAGCCTGGTGAATATCATCAACAGCGTGGACCGCGGCACGGAAAAGCGTCTGCTGATCGCGCTCGAACAAACAGACCCGGAGCTTGCGGAAGAAATCAAGAACCGTATGTTTGTGTTCGAGGATATCACAAAGCTTACCGACCAGGCCATACAGCGTATCCTGCGCGAGGTGGACAACCGCGATCTTGCCGTCGCGCTCAAAACCGCAGGCAAGGAAGTCACGAAGGCAATATTCGACAATACCTCTAAGCGCCTGCAGGATATGATCAAGGAAGATATCGAATACATGGGGCCCGTGCGTGTGCGTGACGTGGAAGAGGCGCAGCAGAAGATTGTCAATATCATACGCAAGCTTGATGACGCCGGTGAGATATTCATTTCCCGCAGCAAGGAGGATGAGATGATTGTTTAAGATAGACAAATCATCGGTGGAGTTCCTTGACGCCAACCGTTTCCTTACTGTTCTTCCCCCACATGAGCAAATGGTCGATGCTGCGCCGCAAATAGCTGCGCAGCATTCTGACGCTTTGGCTGCATCTCCAGAAAGTACCAACCATTCCGAAAAAAGAGAGCCTCACTTAAAAAAGGTTTCCTCCGAACCGGATGCTCCTTCTGTATCGGACGCGTCTTCCGTAGCGGATGTTTCTTCCCCGGAAGACGCCCTTGAACATGCAAAAACCGAGGCCGACCGCATCCGAAAGGATGCGGAGGCGGAGGCCACCAAATTGCTTGAAGACGCAAAATATGAAGCTTTCTGTATCATAAACGAAGCAAGCCTGAGCGCCGAGCAGATTCGCATTGAGGCCTGCCAAAAGGGTTATGACGAAGGGCTGGATCTTCTTAACCAGCAATTCGAAACACAGAAGCGCGAATTTGAAGAGCTCATGCGAAGTATCGTTACCCAGTCAAATGAATTTTCGCAAGCAGTGAGCGCAGCATTTGAAGATAACGTGCTGCGGCTTTGTTTTGCGATTACCAAAAAAATAATTAATCTTCAAATGGAAAATAACGATAGTATATTTGAGCAATTGATTAAGCGCACGGTTCAGCTCCATCATGAAGAGAGCAGGTTCTTCCTTCGCGTGAGCCCGTCCGCATACGAGCGGTATTTCCAAAACGGTTCGGATTGGCTGCGCGCCTCCATGGAATGTGCTCCCTTCAAGGTACTCGCGGACGCAACGCTCCCTGAATACGACATCCTGCTCGAAACTGAGGAAGGCTTGTTCAAAACAGGGCCAGACGTCCAGCTTGGTATTTTGAAAGAGGCGCTTGGCGTCAAGGGTTCAGCCGATGAAGCCGTTCTTTGACATCAATAAATATGAGCAACTAATTGAACAGACCGATCCCTTTCAGCGCGTGGGTAAAGTTACGCAAGTGGTCGGCCTGGCGGTGGAATGCGTGGGCTTAAGTGCCCATATGAACGATATCTGCCGCATTTATACCGGGCTTGGAAATGACTACATACTTGCCGATGTTGTGGGCTTTAAGGATAATAAGGTGCTTTTGATGCCGCTTGGCGAGCTGACCGGCATTGGCCCCAACAACCATGTGGTCTGTACGGGCGATACGCTGCGCGTACCCGTGGGCGAAAAGTATCTTGGGCGGGTGCTCGATCCGTTTGGCACCCCGATGGACGGGCTTTGCGACGTCAGGCCGGACGGGTATTACAGCATTGAAAACGCGCCCCCCAACCCGCTTTCCCGCACACCCATACAGGAAGTATTGCCGCTTGGCGTTAAAGCGATCGATTCCATGCTTACCATAGGCCGCGGCCAGAGGGTGGGCATATTCGCGGGTAGCGGCGTTGGAAAAAGCACGCTTCTTGGTATGATTGCCCGCAATGCAAAATCCGACGTAAACGTAATTGTATTGATCGGCGAACGCGGAAGGGAAGTCCGTTCGTTCCTTGAGAACGATCTGGGCGAAGAGGGCTTAAAGCGTTCCGTAGTGGTTGTTGCCACTTCCGACCAGCCGGCACTTGTACGGTTAAAATCCGCAAGCGTTGGAACAAGCATCGCGGAGTACTTCAGAGACCAGGGCAAAAATGTGCTTTTGATGATGGACTCTCTCACCCGATTTGCGATGGCGCAGAGGGAGATCGGCATGGCCATTGGAGAGCCCCCCGTATCGCGCGGGTATACGCCTTCCGTATTTGCCATATTGCCCAAGCTGTTGGAGCGGTCCGGAACGTCGTCCAAGGGTTCTATCACCGGCCTTTACACGGTCCTCGTGGAAGGAGACGATATGAACGAGCCCGTCGCCGACACAGTGCGCGGCATACTGGACGGACATATCGTGCTTTCCCGGCACCTCGCCAACAGCAACCATTATCCCGCCATAGACGTACTCGCAAGCGTCAGCCGTCTGATGCCGGAGATCACTTCCCGGAAACATTACGATCATGCAGGGTTCGTGCGCAACATGCTGTATACCTACCAGAAAGCGCAGGATCTCATTGCAATAGGCGCATACAAGCGAGGGTCGGATCCAAATATCGACCGGGCGATTGAACTGCTGTCCCCCATCCATTCGTTGCTCCAGCAACGTGTGGAGGAACGGTTCAGCTTTGAACAGACGCAGGAATTGCTGTTCTCGATCGGAGATAGGTAGGGTAGCGCATGAAGAAATTCGTGTTTACGCTCCAGGGAGTCAACGACATCGCGCTTGCGACGGAAAAGCAGCTCAAAATCGAGATGCAGCGTATTATGGAACGCTTGCAGCGGGTACTTCAGGAAATTGAGAATACCCAATCCGAATTGCGAACGCTAAAGGCCCGCTGTTTGCAGTTGATGCGCGAGGGAGGCATGGAATCCCAAACGCTTGTGCAATATGAGCGTTATTTCGAAAAGCTGGAAGCCGCCCTTCAGGTATTGAAGCAGACGAAAATGCAGATAGAGCGGGAAAAGGATAAATGCCTACAAGCCCAGATTGAAAACCGCAAAGAACTCAAAACGCTTGAAAAGCTCAGGGACAAGCAACATGAAGAATATTTGAAAGAGCTTCGGCGCGAGGAAGAAAAAGAGATAGGCGACCTTGTCGCTTTCCGTTCAACAATCCAGTAAGCGAGGAACCAGTATGGCCGAGAATACCAAGACAGCGGGCACGCACCCCCCCAACGCAAACGCCGCGGCTTCCACGAAGCCTATCGTAAACCAGGCGCAAAGAGCAAAGGCGGGTGCAGTCCGGCCCCCTGCCGCAAGAAACGGCACCCCCCCCGCCCCCAAGACGAAACCGCCAAAGAAGAAAGCCTCCGGTGCTTTGATCGTAGGCTTGCTATTTCTATTTCTGATCGGGGCCACGTTGGGCCTGCTGTACTTCGACCTTTACGGCGTAAAGGATTTTGCGGTAAGCGCGTTCGGACTGGAGGATCCCACCAGAAACCAGCTTAATGCCGTCAAACAAGGCGAGCAGGCGCTGGTGGATCAGGAAAAAGCGCTGGCTGAACGGGAAGCTGCATTTGCTGAAGAGCAGCAAAAAGCGCAGCAGGAACAAAAGGCGCTCAACAAAGAACTCAGCGCCCGCGAAAAAGCGATCTCCGGCAAGGAAGAGGAGCTTGCGGCGCTGCAGGCCAGTATTGAAGAAAAACAGGCGGAGCTAGACAAGCTTGCGGCACAGCTTGAAATCAAACGCATCGATATTACCACCGCCGTAGAGATGTTTGCCGGAATGGACCCGGATAAAGCGGCAGACGCGCTCGAAGGCATCAAAGAACCTGCGGATATTGCACTTTTGCTTCTGTATATGGACAGCGAAAAATCGGCTGCAATACTCAACGAAATGAGAACAAAGCTTGCGACCAGCGTGATGCTGGAAATCGCGACGCTCAAGGAAGCGAACGCGCTTCCCCCTGCCGCTTCCCCTACGCCGTAAATGGAAAATTGTTCAGGAGGTGAAATATACACGTGAACGCAGTTCACAACGTAAAAGCAGACTTACCCATTGCGCCAACCGGACGCAACTCATCAAAACCCGTTTCCGTAAGCTTTCATGATATCCGGGACAGCATTTTGAAGAGCAGGATCGACAACAGCGCCCCGGCAAAAACGGAAGCGAAGGACAGCGAAACCGCAGCAGAACAGGGCATGACCGCCGTGACGACAGCCCCCGTTGGGACGGATACGGCAGCAAATGCAGACCAGGACGCTTTGCAGGCAGCCGACGCGCTGCAAAAACAAATCAGCAAATGCTGTGATTTTACGGAGCTGACCGGAAAGATTGCAGACATTCTCGAAGGATTCGGATTGCTGAAAAGTAGCGGAAACACAGTGACGCTTACGCTGGAAGGCATAACCCTATTAGAGGGCATGATGAACCGCATCATGAACGCACAAAATCCCGCAGAGTCCAATGTGCTTTCCGTTGCCGGTAATGAAGCAGGGATGCTCAGTACGGCGATACCAGAAGACGCGCAGCAGAAGCTGCAATTGCTGATCAATGAGTATGTTTGCTCCTTGGAGAATGCCAACAATATCGACAGCGCCAACAGTACCGCAATGCAGTATCAGGCCGTTGGCGCCAGCTCTTCTGTCCTTGCGGGCTTAGCGAAAGCCCCGGCAAGTGAAGCCATCGTCAGCAATTCCAGCGAAATCAGCACGCCAAAACTAAATATGGATGCCGGAAATGCCGAAAGTATATTCAGCGGCACAAACGGCGATGCGGTGGCTGCAAATTCCACAACGGCGCATTTGCCTTCTGCAGAGCAGAAAAACCCTCTGGCGCAGCTGATGCAGGCGCTGGCGGCTGCAAAAGGCAGCGATGATCAGGAAGCCGGAGTCCAGCCGCAGAAACCAACCGCTGGTGCGGATATGGAACCCGCCCCCGCGCTTGGGTCCATGTTCTCGCTGCGGCAACCGGAGCTTGTGCACAATGCGAAAGCGGATCTCCCCTTCCCCGTTGTGACGCAGATGGATATGGCCGAGAACATTTCCAATATTGTAGAGGAAATGACGTTTCGGTCCGCAGATGATGTAAAAGAGTTCTCTGTTTCCCTAAAACCGGCGCATCTGGGCGAATTGGTCATTAAGCTGACGAAAGGCCCCGAAGGCCTGCTTGCTCAAATCAAAGCCGCGGACGCTTCCACCAGAGGGCTCATACAGAATGAAGTGGCAACGCTTACCGAACAGTTAAAGGGAAAAGGCATTGAGATCCGGCAGATCGAGGTCCTTTACGAAGCCCCGTCTTTTACGATGGACCCTCGTCAGAACGAAGAACGCCGGGAGGCGGCCGGAAACCCATACAAATCCCGTCATTACCGCGCCTCCGGCATAGAGGAAGCCTACGGTATGACCGATACCATAACAACCTCCGCCCTTCTGTCCTCGGACAGCTCGGTGGAATACCAAGCGTGAGAGGAGAATGGAAATGTCTAGTACCACTCCGGCGTCCATTGAAAACATAACAAGAACGCTTGAGTCCATGCAAAGTGCGGAGCGGAACGCAAAGTCCAAGCTTGATAAGGACGCGTTCATGCAGCTATTAATTGAGCAAATGGCAAATCAGGATCCGTTAAGCCCCACCGCCGACTCGGATTTCATTGCGCAGCTGGCGCAGTTCTCCATGCTGGAGCAAATGGAATCGGTCAACGATACCATGACGCAAACGCAGGCCTACAGCATGGTTGGCAAAAACGTTACGGTGGGCATAGCGGCTGCAGACGGAACCGCATCTTTTATCAGCGGAGTTGTGGAAAGCGTACTGCGCAACGGCGGCATTGACTATGTGGTGGTCAACGGCACAATGTACCCCACATCCAGCGTGGTAAGCGTAAACCATGTCGAGCAGCCGTCCGCGGAGAATTCTCTTTCAGGCAACACCGGCCTTTTAGGCAAGACCGTTTCCAACGGTGATGATGTCAGCGGCATTGTGAAGAAGCTCTTCACTCGCGACGGCATTGCATACGCCATTGTGACCGGCAGCGACGGCACAGACAAAGAGATTCCCGTAAGCAGTATCTCTGAAATTACGAACGACTGATTACTACATTTTGATAATGGAGGATAACGACTATGATGCGCTCCCTTTACTCCGGTATTACCGGCCTTCGTAACCATCAAACCAGGATGGACGTCATCGGCAACAACATCTCCAACGTCAACACTGCGGGCTATAAGGCAAGCCGTGTGGTTTTCCAGGATATTTACAGCCAGACATTAAGCCCCGCCTCCGGCAACTCCACCGCTACCGGCGGAACCAACCCCAAGCAGGTCGGTCTTGGCTCCAGCCTTGCGAGTATCGACGTGCTGCAGACCCCCTCTGCCAGCCAGTATACCGGCGTGCCCCTCGACCTTTCCATTGAAGGCAGCGGCTTCTTCGTCGTGCGGAATAATGGGCAGGAGTTCTATACGCGCGCAGGCAACTTTGGCACAGATAATTCAAACTATCTGGTGAACGGAAACGGCTCATATGTGCTCGGATACATGGGCGCGACCCCGCCCGCTTCTCCCGCCGGTGCCCCAAATCAGATTCAAATTGCCAATTATTATTATGATGTGGCCGTGAATGAAAAGGGCGTCATCAGCGGTATTGACGGAAGAGCAACCATAGTAGACGCCGGTGGTGCCACCGTAGCGAACCCTACTTATCAGCAAAAAATTACGATTGGCTACATCGCAATTGCCACATTCAATAATGAAAATGCTTTGGAAAAGGTCGGCCAGAACGCCTACCGCGCTACCACCAATTCCGGTACCGCCGTCTACAATTCCCCCGGGACTGGCGTTGCGGGCAAATTGAACCCCGGCACGCTTGAAATGTCCAACGTGGACCTCGCGAGCGAGTTTACGGACATGATCGTCACACAGAGGGGCTTCCAGGCTAATTCCCGTATCATCACCACCACCGACTCCATGCTTGAGGAGCTTGTAAACCTGAAGCGTTAAAACGCTCCACTGCGCTTGATTTGAAATAGCTGTTATTTTAGGGGCGCCCCTCACAAGAGCCGGCGCCTCTGAAACGAAGAATGGGAGTATGTATGATACGATTAAGCCGTTTGAACAACGAATCCTTTTTTGTAAACTGCGATTTGATCGAGTTTGTGGAGCAAACCCCGGATACCATCGTCTCTATGATGTCCGGGCGCAAGCTTGTGGTTACGGAAACGCCTGAGCATATCTGCGACCTGATCATTGAGTACAAGCAGCGTATCATGTTGCCTTCAAAAGAAAAACCAGAGATGGATGAAGAAGAATGAGGAAGTTCGAAAAAACGACCCTTATCGGGCTTGTAGCGGGTGTAGTGTTCATCGTTGTATCTATTTTAATCAGCGAAGGTGCAACGTTGGACAGCTTTTGGGATGAGCCTTCGGTACTTATTACCTTAGGAGGAACCATTGCCTCCACTGTAGTGGCGTACCCAGGAAAGGCCCTCAAATCGCTTTGGCCCTCGGTAAGGACATCGTTTAAAAAAAGCAAGACGGACCTTTATGCCGACATTGAAACAATCATAGGCATTGCGAATACTGCGCGCAGGGAGGGCCTGCTGGCCCTGGAAAATTCGCTTTCTAAGATCAGCGATCCGTTCATGAAAAAGGGCATCATGCTCATTGTTGACGGTACGGACCCGGAGTTTGTAAAGACCGTTATGGAAGCCGAGATCTGCTTCATCCAGGAAAGACATGGCCAAAGCCAGGCGATCTTAGATTCGATGGCGGCGTACGCCCCGGCCTACGGCATGATCGGCACCTTGATTGGGTTGATCAACATGCTCAAATCCCTTAACGATGTAAATGCGTTAGCACCAAGCATGGCAGTAGCACTTGTTACTACGTTCTATGGCGTTGTTTTAGCCAACCTTGTGTTCAACCCGATTTCTAAAAAGCTGAAGGTAATGACCGCACAGGAGGCGCTTCGCAAAGAGCTACTTTTGGAAGGGCTCTTATCCATACAAGCCGGAGAAAACCCGCGCATTATTCAAAAACGCCTCTATTCCTACATTTCTCGTACAGAAATTCAGCGGAATGAGGAAAAGGGCGGAAAGCGGATCGTGGAGACAAAAAATGCGAACCGAGCGTAAAAGACCACAACCGCCTGAGGAGCAGGGCGCTCCCGCCTGGATGAATACTTACGGGGATATGGTGACGCTTCTGCTCACGTTTTTTGTGATGCTGTTTTCTTTTTCAACGATCGATGCAAAAAAATGGAAAGCGCTGGTGCAAGCATTTACCGGAAAATCGGATTATGAAGGACCAACCGCAACGCTGGACCCCGATTTTGATTATGAAAACGTTGTGTTCCCTGTTGCGACTCCCGAGCCCTCCGTTTCCCCGGATCAATCGGACGGGGCCTATATGAAGAAGCGCTTTAATGAGCTGTATCAAAAGGTGCGCAACCACATCATCATCAACGGGCTGGATTTCGCACTGAACGTGTCAAAGGATGACGACCTGATCATTATCCGCATCACCGATACCGCGCTCTTCGATTCCGGTCAGGAAAGAATCCGTGATGAAGCGCTTGAACTGCTGGACAGCATCGTATCCCTGTTTGAAGAGTACGATGAGGCGATATACCGTATTCAAATAGAAGGACATACGGATAACGTGCCCATACACAGCGCCCGCTTTAAAAGCAACTGGGAGCTTTCCACGTCCCGCGCAGTCAGCGTGGTGCAATATTGCATTGAAAACTCCAGTTTGTCACCCATGAAATATACCGCATCCGGGTATGGGGAATATCATCCTATTGCGGATAATGATTCGGAAGAAGGCAAAGCCAAGAACCGGCGCGTGGATTTTGTGATACAAAGCACGGAGACGTTGGTAGCCCCGGAGAATGTTTCATAGGCATTGAGCCTCTTGCGCTGTTCGCGACAGCGAGAATTCATCTATATATTTTGTGCATTTTATGATAAAATATGTAGACTGATGACAGATTTTATTGAACGAGGGGATAAAGTTTGGCCGATATCTTATCGCAAAGCGAAATAGACGAGCTGTTGGTAGCTTTAGCTTCCGGTAGGGCCGATCCTCAGGAGCCCGAGCCTGACGAACCGCCGCAGCAAGTTCGCGTTTACGATTTTAGAACAGCAAATAAGTTTTCCAAAGAGCAGATGCGCATGCTCAACTTCATATACGAAAATTACGCCGGAAGGCTGGGCACTTTCCTTTCCGGCTCTTTGCGCGCGCGTTGCGACGTAGAGCTTGTTTCCATAGAGGAACAAACATTTTCGGAATTCAGCAATTCCCTCCCCACCCCCGCTTTTATCTCGATACTCAATATGCCCCCGCTTGCTGGGTCGGCGCTTTTGGAAGTATCCTCCAGTATCGCGTTTGAAATCATCAGCCGCCTGTTGGGCGGTACGGGAACATACAGCGATGTTGGCGGCAAGTCCTTTACGGAAATTGAACTGAGCATACTCACGCGTATTTGCGGGCAGATGCTCTCCATTATGAACGAAAGCTGGAGCCGTGTGACCCCCATCCGCGCCATGATTGAGCGGGTGGAAACGAGCGCTCAGTTTGCGCAGATCGTCGTAAGCTCGGAGCCGATTGCTATTATCACAATCAACGTGACGATTGGCGAAGTTTCCGATATCATCAATTTCTGCATTCCCCACCCCGCGCTGCAGCCAATCGCCAACAAAATGACAACCCGGCTCTGGTACAATGACCAGCGAGTCGTTCATACCGACCAGGAAATCATCAAGGACCCGGGTGTGAGTTCCCGCATCGCGGCCACTCCGGTCACGCTGCACGCCATGTTTGAACCGACCAACGCAACTGTGGAGGATATTTTGAATTTGCAGGTAGGCGACGTGATCCGCGTTGAGCATCCCCTAAACCAAGGAATTACGGTGCTTGTAGAACACATCCCCAAATTCAAGGCAAAGATTGGGCACAAGGGACAGCAAGTTGCAATTAGAATTACTGAAATTATAAAGGAGGTGGCTGACGATGAATAACCCCACAGGAGGCAACGATACTGCGACTAATATGAATCCGTCGCCAGTCGATTACGAAAAATACCCGCTAAGCGAGTATGAAAAAGACGCGCTTGGCGAAATCGGAAACATATGCATGGGAACCTCAGCCACCACGCTTTCCTCGTTGTTGGGAAGAAAGGTTTCCATTACTACTCCGCATGTGATGCTCACCAATAACCTTGCGGAGGTAGGTCCGTATAAAAAGCCGTATGTCGCTGTCGAGGTTTCCTACACGGAAGGTATCGATGGCTACAACATACTGCTCATCAGCAACGAGGACGTGCTGATCATCACCGACCTTTTGATGGGTGGCGACGGAAATGTTTCCCCCGACGAAGAGATTGGCGAGCTTCAGCTTTCCGCAATTGGCGAGGTAATGAACCAGATGATCGGTTCCTCCTCCACCTCACTTTCGAACATTATCAAGGTGCCGGTCAATATCGCGCCGCCGCACACAAGCAAGATCACGCTGGAGGAAGACAGCCTCGAATCTTTAATCTGCGGGCACGATACCATAATCGTTACCCGGTTTGCCATGCAGATACAGGATGTTCTCAACAGCGACATCATGCAGATCATGCCGTTTAATTTCGGCAAGAAGCTGACGGGCGTACTGCTCAAAGAAATGGATGACGAATCCAATAAGGTGGCTGCAGCCGTGACTCCGCCGCCGAAAGAGGCTCTAAAGCAGGTTCCGGTTCAGGCGACCCCGGCAGAAGCTCCGCCTATGCGACAGGCGACACCGCCTCCCTCCGTACCGCCCATACCTTCAATGCCTCCCCAGCAGCCGCATTACCCGCAGTACGCGCCTCCTTCACAGTATGTCAATGCCGCATACCCGCCGCAGGCGCAGCGCGCGCCTGAACCCAACCGCGTGAGTGTGAAAGCGATGCAATATCAATCATTTGACGATCCGTATCAGGACACCGCCCGCAACGCGTATGAGCGGGGCGAATTTGGGGACAGCCTTGGCCTTATTCTGGATGTTCCGCTGCAGGTCACGGTTGAGCTTGGACAGTGCAAGAAGAGTATCAAGGAGATCCTCAACCTCAGTATGGGTTCCGTCGTGGTTCTTAATCGGATGGCCGGTGAAATGGTGGATATCATGGTGAACGGCAAGCTGTTTGCCCGAGGAGAGGTCGTAGTAATAGACGACAATTACGGTGTGCGCGTAACCGAGATTATCTCTTCCACTGGCGGAAGCAAAGCCGCGATGCTTCTCGAATCCCTCTAAAACATAGTAAAAGAAAACCGGCTCAAGCAAAGCTTGAGCCGGTTTTTATGTGTGCAATTTAGTTATTTAAATCTACAGCGTGCGGAGGCGCTTCAACAACTCATCAAACGGGCAAACCCATCGTTCTAAGCAAGGGTGGAAGTAGAACGCGCATACAGAGGGATGCGTCTGCCCTTCCCCCGCCTTAAACTCGTTCCCCGTTTCGGACCAGAGTATGACGCGCTTATTCTGCCCGGTAGACAGCGCCGCGCCAAGTTCGGTATGCGTACCTTTGCCGCCTGGCAACAATACAAGCACCAGATCGGCTGAAATGACCGCTTCAAGCTCCGTGCAGGAAACACGCCGCATGCGTTCCGGCCCTTCGCGCCGGATATCGCCATGCGCGGTCCAATCGTATGTACGTGTATGGCGGGAAAGCGCTTGCGCCGCGAGGCCGACCCGCTCCGCATTCTCAAGCCCGCTCGCGATATAATAGTTCATTTCTTTTCCAGATCCGCTTTGCGCAGCCCCGGCCCGGGGTCGCCCTGCGCCCAATGCCTGCGGCAAAGGCCGATATATTTGTCGTTTGCGCCCAATACCACCTGCTCTCCGACCTTGGTGATGCCGCCGTTGCCGTCCAGGCGCGCGTTGAACGTGGCCTTCCTGCCGCACCAGCAGATGGTCTTGACCTCTTCTATTGTGTCTGCCCAGGCCATCAGCCACTGGCTGCCCGCAAAGAAATTGCCCTGAAAATCCGCCCTGAGGCCGTAACAAATGACGGGAACGTCATATACGTCCACAATTTCCACAAGAAGCTCCACTTCGCTCTTGTTTAGAAACTGCGCTTCATCCACTATGATGCAGTCATATTTGTGGGCCTGTACGGCTTGTACATCCATCTCGTGGAACAGCAGGCATTCCCCTTCAAGTCCACAGCGGGAGGCAATCAGATGTTCCCCATCCCGTTGATCGACGGCGGGTTTAAGAAGCAAAGCCTGCTGCCCGCGTTCGCCGTAATTGTGCTTGACCATAAGAGCGTTCGCGCTTTTACTGGAGCCCATGGCCCCATACCGGTAATACAGTTTTGCCATCTAAATCTCCTAACGGCTGCCCTTGTCGTAGGGCTGGCCGGCCGCGCGCGGCGCCTGCGAGTTTTTGGAAGTGAACGCAAGCACGACGAGTGTGGCGATGTACGGTATCATTTTGTAGATATAGCTGTTGATGCCAAGATCCAGCAGCACCGGAATACCGGAATACGAAGAGGAAATTGTCTTCATAAGTCCGAAGAACAGCGCCGCGAAGAGAATACGCATCGGCTTCCATTGCCCGAATATCAGCACCGCAATACCTAAGAACCCGTATCCGGCCACGGTGGCGTTGAAATTTGTGGAGGTGGGCACAACGAATACCAGCCCACCCAGGCCCGCAAGCATACCGGATATGGCAACACCTGCATAGCGCATTTTGTATACGTTGATACCAACCGAGTCCGCAGCCTGAGGATGTTCACCACAGGCGCGTAGCCTTAGGCCAAACCGCGTTCTGTACAGCAGCACCACCGCCACAATCAGTAAGCCAAAGCCGATATACGTGGTGATGAAGGACTGCTTGAAGAACATATCGCCCAGTACGGGAATCTTGCTCAATACAGGGACCTCCGCAATGCGGAACGTATTGTTGAACGTTATCTGTTGTACGCCGTTTTCCTGTATCATGCGCGCGGCAAATACGGCAAACGCGGGCGCAAACATGTTGAGGGCCGTACCGCTGATGGTTTGGTCCGCCTTCATGTTGATCGCGGCGTAGGCATGCAGCAGCGAGAACACGCCGCCGGAAATTGCCGCGACGAGAGTGGCGCACAGAAGCAATATCTGTCCGTCCATGACCCCCATATTCTGCATAAAGTTGATAAACAGGATGCTCGAGAACCCGCCTATGATCATAATGCCCTCGAGTGCGATGTTCACCACGCCGGCGCGCTCACTGAACAGCCCGCCCAAAGCCACGACTAAAAGAGGGATGGAAAACATCATCATCTGCTGTACGAGGAAATACAGGATATCCATTATTCTTTACCCTCCTCTTCTGTCTTCTCAGCTTCAAAGGCGGCCGTGCTCGGCGTGCCCGTCTCTACGACCTGAAGCACATCCTTGGCGCCGGTCAGTTTTTTTACAAACGAGCGGAAAACAAGCGCGAACGCGCTGAAGTAAATGATGGCGGCTGTGATGATATCAATGATTTCCACCGCGAAATCCAGCCTCTGGAGATATTCGCCGCCCATTGTGATGTATGCAATGAACAATGCAGAGAAAATGATCCCAAGCGGATTGTTGAGCCCCAATAGCGCCACGGAGATGCCGTTAAAGCCATCGCCTAAGAGCATGTCCACCACTTTGTAGCGTCGCCCGTTCGCGCCGGAAAGGTACACAAGGCCGCCGCCAAGACCGGACAAAGCCCCAGATATGACCATGGAAAGCACAATATTGCGCCGCTCATTGATGCCCGCGTACTTGCTTGCATGGCGGTTGTAGCCGCATGCTTTGAGTTCATAGCCAAACGTCGTTTTGTTAAGCACGATGTATATGACGATCGCGACGGCGATTGCTATGAATATGCCGTAGTTCACGGTAGAGCCGGGAAACAGCTTTTCTAAGAACCCTTTGGGAATTACGGATGAAGCCGCCGTGTTGGCGGAAAGGTTCATCGTGGAGTCAAACAGCGGCGGCGGGGATTTCAATGCCGGTAACTTCATCAGGAAGTTCACCACGAACAACCCGATGTAGTTCATCATGATGGAGGAAATGACCTCGTTCACGTTGAGATACGCCTTGAAGAGGCCGGGGATAAGCGCCCATAGACCTCCGGCGACAGCGGAACCCATTAACGCCACGATCCAGTGCCAGGGAGCCGGCAGGAACGTCCATTTGATGCCGATGAATATCGCCACGAAAGCGCCCACCGTAAACTGACCGGATGCGCCGATATTAAACAGGCCCGTCTTAAACGCGAAACCCACCGAAAGGCCCGTCAGTATCATGGGAATAGCGTAATAGAACGTCTGCCCGACGCCCTTTGCGCCGCCGCCAAAGCCGCCTTCCAATATAATGGCGAAGCCCTCCAGCGCTTGCTTTGAGTTACTGACGAGCATAATGATGAATCCGAATAACATACCCACCAATATAGCGGTAACGGAAGCAGCGGCGCTTGTAAACCCTGCGCTTCGGACGATACTCTTTACTTTCTTCATTGCGCCTGCCTCCTTTTGGAACCCGCCATATAGAGACCCAGTTCCTGCACGGTAATCTCTTTGGGGTCAAATTCGCCCACAATCGCTCCCTCGTATATCACGAGTATGCGGTCGCTGACATTCATCACCTCGTCCAGTTCCAGGGAAACTAAGAGCACCGCCTTGCCCTGGTCGCGCTGTACAACCAGCTGCTTATGGATGTATTCGATCGCACCGACGTCCAAGCCACGGGTAGGCTGCACTGCAATCAAAATTTCCGGATCATAATCGATTTCACGGGCGACGATTGCCTTTTGCTGGTTACCTCCGCTCATGCTGCGCGCGGAAGTAACGGGCCCCTGGCCGCTGCGGATGTCAAAACGTTTGATAAGCGCCTCCGAATAGGCGCGCGTCTTTTTAAAATTTCGAAAGCCGCCCTTCTGGAACTCCCGTGTAAAGTATTTTTTGAGCACGAGGTTATCTTCCAGCGTATAATCGAGCACCAGGCCGTGCTTGTGCCTGTCCTCAGGGATATGAGCCATACCCAGCACGTTTCGCGCACGGATGCTCTTGTGTGTAATGTCCTGCCCGTTTAAAAGGATTGCGCCGCTTTCTGGCTGAATGAGACCGGTCAACGCCTGCACAAGCTCGCTTTGGCCGTTGCCATCGATGCCCGCTATACAGACGATTTCCCCCTTGCGCACAGAGAAGGATACATTGTTTACGGTTTTCTTGGCATGATGCCTGGAGGAAACGGTCAGGTTCTTGACCTCAAATACCGGCGCGCCGATATTGGGTACATCCTTGTCCACCTCGAGCATGACCTTGCGGCCCACCATCATTTCGGACATTTCCTCTTTGGTGGTCTCCGCGACGTCGATTGTGCCGATATACTTACCCTTGCGCAGCACCGTGCACCGGTCTGCGACAGCCTTGATTTCATTGAGCTTGTGGGTGATGAAGAGTATGGACTTGCCTTCCTGCGTGAGGCCTCGCATGATCTTCATCAGTTCTTCAATCTCCTGCGGCGTCAATACCGCCGTAGGCTCGTCGAATATCAATATTTCATTTTCACGGTAAAGCATTTTGAGTATTTCGACACGCTGCTGCATGCCGACGGTAATATCCTCCACCATCGCATCCGGATCTACCTTAAGACCGTAACGCTCGGACAGGTCAACCACCTTTTTGCGCGCTTCATCCATCCGCAGAAAGCCGTTTCTCGTGGTCTCTACGCCCAAAATGATATTCTGCAGTACCGTGAAATTATGAACGAGTTTAAAGTGCTGGTGCACCATACCGATTCCCAGCGCGTTGGCGTCGTTGGGGTTTAAAATTTTTACGTCTTTACCATCCTTTTTGATGGTACCCTGCTCCGCCTGATAAAGGCCGAAAAGTACGCTCATAAGGGTGGATTTTCCCGCACCGTTCTCCCCCAGGAGCGCATGGATTTCTCCCTTTTTTAATTGCAGCGTGATATCGTCGTTTGCAATGATGCCGGGGAATGTCTTGGTAATGTGAAGCATTTCGATCACATAACTCATGCCGTCACTCCTACTCTACATATGTGTGTTGATGCATCTTATTCGAATCACTCATTCGAAGAATAGAGATGTCATGGTTTAATTATACCGGAATATGAACAAAGAAGAAACAAAAACTATTAGGCAGCCTGAAAAAAAGAGGCAGGCAGATTCTGGCCTGCCTGCCTCTTTGCAGCAATAAAGGTTATTCGACGACGGTAACTTTCACGTTGGCAAGCTCAAGTTTATCCGCGCTTTCAGCAGTCTTATCCGTGACAATGGTGATTTCCTTGGCCGCAACCTTTGCGAACAGGGCGTCATAATCCGCCTGCGTGAAGGTAGCGAACTTGGAAGAGGCGAACGGCAGACCGACGGAATTGTTGGAAGCATCCAACACAAGACCCTGGCCACCGGGGAACGTGCCGTCATAGAACTGCTTGATGAGCATCTCGACGCCCGGCGCCAGAGACTTCATAGCAGAGGTGATAACGGTAGCGCTTTCGCCGGACTGGTCTACGTCAACGCCGATGCTCTTTGCGCCCGCAGCTTCAGCAGCCGCGAATACGGAGAAGCCGACAGCGCCGCCGCATGCGAATATGACTTCGGTGCCGTTGTTGTACCAGGAAGCGGCAAGGGCCTGCGCTTCGGGGGTGGCATCAAAGCCGCCGGTGTAGTGGTACATGAGGTCAACATTCACGCCCAGCTCTTTGGCGGCGTCATTTGCGCCCTGCGCAAAGCCGTAACCAAAACGGACGACCGCGGGAACCGCCATACCGCCCATGAAGCCCAGCTTGGTGTTGCCATCCTTCACAGCAGCATAGCCGGCAAGGTAACCGGATTCATGCTCTGCATAGGTAACGCCAACGGTGTTGGGGCCGGTCTTGTAGGTGGGTGCGCCGGCAGACCAGTCGCCATTGTTGGGGGAACCATCCAGCAGTATGAAGGCAACGTCAGGAAACTGATCCTGTGCGATGAAGATCGGAGTTTCAAACAGGAAACCCGGGGTTACAATGATCTTCGCGCCATTCTGAACAGCAATTTCGATCTGGGCAAGATACGCGTCGTTGGACTGTTCGGTGGGCTGATAATACTTGTAGGTTTTGCCATTGGCCTTGGCATAGGCTTCAACGCCTTCCCAAGCGCCCTGGTTGAACGATTTGTCATCGATGGTGCCGATATCCGTGATAAGAGCAACTTCAAAGCCGGTCGCTGCGGGTTCGGGCGTGGCTTCCGGAGTCGCTTCCGGTGCGGGGGCCTCGGTCACTGCCGGTGCGGGGGTTTCCGCTGCGGGCTGTTCTGCCGGCGTGCAAGCGACAGCGCCAAGCACCATCATCAGCGCCAAAAGTAAGGCAAATACTTTCTTCATTCTGGATTTCTCCTCCTTCAATTTTGTACTGCCAAATATGCATTATATATTGTGTATATACAACGCACAACCTATTTTATCAAATCTATTTGCAAATTAAAAGAGGGTAGTAAAAATTACATCCAATATGAGGTACATCCCCCACCATACGTAAAAATACAACAAAACTTGCTTGATGGGGTCCCCTGCTATTTGCAAACTCAGTGGTCCAGGAAGCAAGAAAATATACGCGTATGCATCTTTTGAAACGCTTACCTACATGGTGACAAGGCTTTTGCGTAGCACAGCATCAGGGTATCCTGTTCAAATCCTTCGCTCTTGTAGAGCGCAGCGGCCTTGTCATTTTCTCCATTTACGGATAGCTCCACGGTTTCAAACCCCATGGAGTATGCCGTATTTAGCCCAAAGCGCAGCAGGTTTCTGCCCAAACCCATTCCCTGATATTGCGGCAGCACCGCAATCGGCCCGATCTCCGCTCTTTTTTCATCCATAAACGCCTCTACCTGCAATATGCCAATTGGGGTTTCCCTATCCCACAGCATATACAGCCCACCGCCTAGTTTTTCGTAGGATTCTTCCGAAGCTTTCACCATTTTCGGCGTCAGCTCCGTATGCCAGGAAAACACCGAAAACGCGCTGTTGCTGATATTGCACCACCGCTGCTCGTCCATTCCCGTTCTCAAGTGTTCCATCCGGTATCCTTCCGGGAATGTATGTGGCGGTACGGGGGTCTCTCCATTCCGGGTCAACACCCACGCATACCGCTCAATCAAAAATTCCAGCTGCTTGAGGATATCGCACACATCCGTCCTTTCCTCGGGCAGAAACAGATATATGCTTTCAATTCCCGCAAGGTCCTTCAATATGGCGTTTAACAGCGCGGAATACGCTTGAAAGGAGCGGGCTTGCGCATGCAGGATGCGAAACCTCCCCCTTTTGTTTTTCCGGTACGAGCCGCCTAGCATCAGCGATGCTGTGCCAAGCAGTTCCCCCGTGTCACCGCGCAACAGGTACGTTGGATTATCTTCGTCCGGAACAAATTCGTTTAACGAGACATCGTCCAAGTAGGACTCATCATGCTCACGCCGGTGCGCTTTGCAGTACTCAATAAATTCGGGTATTGGAGTGTGGATCGCTTCGATCTTCATGGTTACCTCCAACCAAGAGCGGTAATGCGGTCAGTCCCGCACCCGCCCCATTATAACGGTACCGTAATACTTGCCATCCGAAAGGAGCCTGTCCTTGCTTAGCGCACCTTCGGCCTTAAACCCAAACCGCTCATAAAGCGCAATTGCCTTCGTGTTCGTCTCCAAAACGAACAGCATCATCTTTTTGATCCCAGTTTCGTCTGCCCATGCGACCGATTGCTTGAGCAACGTTTTGCCTATGCCATACCCCCAGTACGCTTTTAAGACGCATATTCCAAACTCTACACGGTGTGAAAACCGTCTCAACGTGCTGCCCTGGCACCTGGAAAACCCAACCAATGAGCCTTCCGCCTCCGCCACTAGGAACAGGTTGTGGGGCCGCTCCGCATCCTCCCGAATAAGAGCCTGAAATGCGGCCTCATCCATGTATGCCTCGCCGGGTTCCCGGTCCATATGTTCCGTTTCCCCATCGATACGCAAGCGAAGCCCAGATAATGTCTTGGCATCGGTCTCTTTCGCGTTACAATGGTATAGGTGAGGCTCCCGAAAGCAAAATCACGCGGTGGAATAAGCATATGGCCTCCTATCTGTACAAAACCGCGTTCTGTATAACAGTCAGCATTCGAGCATAATGGAAAGGATTTGCCTGTCGGTCTCTTTCATGCCGTCGCGGGCCATCCTTCCCACCGAGGAGATCGTATCCTCAATATCGGCTTTCACGAGCCCATCGCCGGGGAGATAGGCCCTGTTGTTCATCGCCAGCAAATGCGCCATAATGGCGGCGTCAAGGCTCGCCGCGATCTTTATCCCACAGGAGGGTTTCGCACCGTCGCAGACGATTCCCGAAACATTGGCCAGCGTATTGGTGATTGTCATTTTAATCTGATTGAGACCTCCCCCCGCCAAATATGTGATTGCTGCGCCGCTGGCGCATGAGGCGCTTACCACCCCGCAGAAAGCCGAGAGCCTCCCGATCAATGTTTTTTGATGGATGGTCAGCAGGTTGGACAACACAAGCGCCCGAAGCAGGCGTTCTTTGGATATTCCCTTTTCCTGCGCATAGACAATGACGGGCACTGAAGAGGCGATCCCCTGGTTGCCGCTTCCCGAATTCGTGGTGACGGGAAGCTCTGAGCCACCCATACGCGCTTCTGAAGCGGAAGCGGTATACGCTTTCATTTTGTTGAACGCGCTGGCCTGGCCGCCATGAAGGAGTGTATTGCCGATATCCACCCCATATTGGCCCTTGAGCCCTTCCTTGGCAATCGCAATGTTGTTATTGATTTGCTGTTCCAGCAATGTCCCGATTTTCTCAAGCTCCACCGTTTCGGCAAAATAGAATATGTCGTCCACGTTCAGAATGCTGCGGTCTGTCATTTTTCCCAAATAGCTTTCCGTGGACGCAAACTTTTCGTATATGGTCCGGCTGTTCTTTTCTATTCTGACGATGTTGGTATGGAAGTCCTGCACTTCGACTTTGGCGGTCTCCGTATCTGCAGAAACCTCAATGATAATATGCAACGTTTTATTGGTATCCAGCGCGGATACTTCGCATATGCCCTTTTGTAAAAGTCCTGATACTTCCTGCGCGTGCCGTTTGTTTAATTGGGACAGAACCTCCATCCCGTAATCGGCATTCCCGCCCACAACACCAGCCAAGGCGCTGACGTCAATCCCTTTCAGCCCTCCCGTATTGGGTACCACCACGCTCTTTACATTCTTGATGATATTTCCGCTACAGGAAACCTTGATATACGAAGGAAGCCTTCCTAATACGTCCCTTGCTTTCGCCGCCGCATACGCGATGGCAATCGGTTCCGTACAACCAAGGGCCGGAACCAATTCTTCCTGAAGAATTGCAAGATATTTTTGACAAATCAGATCATCCATACGCTACCCCGAGGTCTTGATTGCCAATAAAAACAGGCCTTTTACCGCAATCAATTGATTTTTATGTATTATATCATTTTGACGCATGATCCGAAATCCCATCATTTTTTGAAAACCCAAAAGAGCCATGCCGTTCAAACATAGCTCTCGCCGTTTCATCTGATTATCGCATGCAAAAAGACTATTCTTCGTTTATAATATACGTCGCGCTCACGTCCTGTAGAAAATGCAGAAGCATGCATGGGAGTATCGTGCCAAAAGCAATGTAGAATAAACCGAATAGGAGACCCAGCAGCATGGGCTTTACGGCCTCTGCTATGCCTTGATACAAATGGCCGATCCCAAATATAACGGCTCCTATTCCAAGAACAGCAAAAATGCTCAGCCCGGGGAAAAGCACATTCATCAAGTGAAAGAAAAAGCCCCTGAAAATCAGTTCCTCGGTTATACCGGCTGTAAGCGCTGTCATAATCCAGAGGGTCTTTTCTTTTTTTGTAACAGGCAGCAATATTTTGACTTCATCGGGCATTTCTTGATTCAAGCTCACCTTTTTTCTTGCATTGATGCCCAGTACAATCAATGAATAAACAAGATAAGCAAAATACAGTACAGCCAGTGCAAGGCATATGTAAAACAAGACCGGATTTTCGTTACGTACCACCCAACGTATACCGATATCCCGCATCGTAAACCGCCCCGCCAAAACGAGCGTTAAAATCAAAGCTGCAGGCACCCATAAAGACAGCATAGTCTGCCGATACAGCGCGGTCTTTGCCATACGGCCTTGCTGAATAAGCAACATTATTTTTTTATAGGCTGTCAATCCCCAAACAGTCTCATAACCTACGAAATACAGCAAAAACAATGAAAAGCATATCCAGTAAATAACCATATTTCCGCCTTAACCCCTAAATATAATATACCAATCATATAGGGTTCCCTGATGACTGTCAATTTTTGATTATTCGCATATGATCTGGAGGCCTATTACTCTTTTTCGCCTTTTTTGAGTACTCCAATATCGACATGGTTACATATTATCTATAGGAAAATATGAAAAAGGCGGCTTGATATGGACAACAAAAATCGGGAAATTTTGGACGCGTTTCGCTTCCGCTATGCTTGCAAACGGTTTGACCCGGATAAAGAGATTTCTAAAGAAGATTTTGATACCATTCTGGAGGCAGCACATCTTTCGCCGAGCTCATTTGGCTTGGAGCCATGGAAAATTCTTGTGCTGCAGGATAAGGACATAAAAGAAAAACTCGCTCCCATTGCATGGGGAGCCCTGAATAGCCTAAGCAGCGCCAGCCGATTTGTCATACTGCTTGCGCGTAAAAAGAATGATCTGACCCATGGTTCGGAATATTTAACACACATGATAAAGAATGTGCAAAAACGGCCGGATGACTTAGCAGACCGCAAGCGTGAGACATTCCTGAACTTTCAAAAGAACGACTTTAACCTTCTGGATAATGACCGCTCGCTTTTTGACTGGGCAAGCAAACAAACCTACATTGTATTGGCGAATATGCTCACCGCCGCCGCTCTGCTGCGCATCGATTCCTGTCCTATTGAAGGGTTTGATCAGAAGGCTGCGGATGCTTTGCTGGCCGCGGAGGGCGTTATGGACCTGGAGCACTTTGGCGTTTCGGTCATGGCCGGTTTTGGCTACCGGCAGGAAGTTCCACGCCCAAAAGTAAGGCAGCCGCTGCAAGATGTCGTGATTTGGAAATAAAGGGTCCTACGTCTTTTTTTCGGCCGCTCTTTCCCGAATTGTTACCCGTATGACGTCGCCGGGCTGTTTGCCAATTTTAGCCCGTATGTCTTTTCTGATGCCGATGATATGGGAGGGCGTTCCCATTCGGACAAGGCTACCTTCGTATGGTTCGCCATCGAATGTAGCCGTAACCGGAACACGCCCTTTCCCAAACTCCGCTTTCACATCAAAAGGTATTTCGATATAGGCGCCGTCCATATCCGGCACCTTTTTGATTTCCGCTTCAAATTCGTATGCTTTGTCCATATGTCACCTCCAGATTTTTTATCGTCGGCAACCCGTTTCATGGTACCCGCATTAGCGGGAAGACGCCAGAAAGTCACTTATTTTATCCGTTATATTGATAACGGCATGACCCGCCTCGGGCAGGACATGAATTTTCGCATGGGGAAGCAATGCACCCAGTCGCTTTGCAGATTTTTCGGAATGGAATATCACGTCCTTTGCACCGACATACAGCGCGGCAGGCATGGACAGCCGCTTTAATTCAGCATCAGAAAACAGCGGAATTATTTCGCGCCGGTAATTGAAGTTTTCCCCCACAAGCTTCTGATAAGTTAAAAATACCTCCGGTATGCTCTCATCCATATTGACCTTGCGGAACATTCGACTCATAATTTTATCTCCAAGTATCCTGTGAAGCGCGCTGGACACAAGGAACGAAACCTTTTGCGGGCCAATGCCCCCCGGGCAAAGCAGCACGAGTTTCTCCACTTTTTCCGGGTAATTTACGGCGAACTTTGCCGCGAGCCACGCGCCCAGCGACATTCCGATGAAGCTTGCTTTTTCTATGGATAGGGCGTCAAGAACGTCATACATCCACTCCGCAAACGCAGGCCCTATAAACGGCAGCTGCTTTTCATCGCTCCTGCCGGGTTCGCCCGGAATGTCAATCGCGTAGACGCGATAGTTCTTGGAATATTCCGCTGCGTCCCCCATCCACATCACGGAATTCATGGCGCTGCCATGAAGCAGTATCAGCGGTGGGGCAGTCTTTTCCCCTGCCGCTATTACAAACGTCGGGCCATAGCGCGTATCGACATAGAACTTTTCGTTTGGAGATACCCAGTGCGCCAAAATCGCGTCATAAAAGGCAAGCACCGCGGCTTTCCCTTCCGGGGACCTAAAAGCGAACTTTGTTTTCATTTGACTGCTCCTCTCATTTTAATAGCCAGTCTTCCGCTTCGGCCTTCTCCTGAAAAACACGAAAACTGTTTCCCCGGTTGGACTCCGCCAGGAAATCTTTAAACTTCCCTTTTACTCTTTCACTGTCCGTCAAAACCAGCGCCGCTTTCACGCGATAATTGGAAAGCTTCTGCAGCACAGCCCCGGCCAGGCCTGTTCTGAGTTGAAAGAACTCGTCAGAGAGCGCTTCGCTATGGAGCAGTATCAGGTTGGTATCCTGCTCCGAGCAAGCCGCGATCAAATCCACCCCGTCCTGTTCGTTTTGGATCAGATGTTCCTTAGATGCATACTCAATATATTTTTTACCATTGTTTTCAACAACCGTATAGTGCATGGTATTTGCCTCCTCCTTATGACCAATTAGCTGTATCCGCAGCTTTTTTAACCATTCCAGTTCAGACTCGAAAGAAGAAAGGATATTCTGATCAATACTGTCCCATATCAGTTCCTCCCTTAGAGACCTGCCCGGCGAAAATGCGCCCCTGCGCTTTCTTTCTTGATGCAATACGATCTGCATTTTGAGTTCATATTCGTATTTCGACAACAACGCGTTGAGTTCATCGGAACTTAGCTGGTCCGCCCAGGCAAGCTGAACGAGAAACGTCTTTTTGCACTCTGGGAGCTCGGGCGCGGAACATACCCAATCCTTTAATTCCGCCAACCCTTCCCGCGTGATCGTGTACACCTTTTTGGAAGGCGAGCTTTCCTGATGATGAACCTCGCTGGTCACAAAACCGTCTTCCAAAAGTTCCACCAGAGACTTGTAAATTTGATTGTTATTGCCGGACCAATGCATGAACGGCGAATCCTGTATGATCTTTTTTAGATCATACCCAGTGTACGGCCGACAGCTTAAAATTCCTAAAATCGCGTATTGT
The DNA here is from genome assembly GCA_023435025.1 of Bacillota bacterium. GTDB lineage: Bacteria > Bacillota > Clostridia > Christensenellales > CAG-138 > JAEYLA01. The sequence goes on along the minus strand of JAEYSE010000059.1, from coordinate 395 downwards.
ATTGACATTTGCCATTAACCCTTTCGTCTAACATATGTTAACACTAACATATGTTATTTAGACCGTCAAGTTGTCTGATCAATTCTTTTTATAAAGAGGCGCTCTTGTTTTCGGCGTGCCCTTTAAACCTTTAAACGTTCACGGCAATTCAAGATTGTATCCGGCAAAGCTAACAACTTCCCAACTTGCTGTATAGCAAACACAATAAACTATCATATAATAGCCTAAGTATTGACATCGCTATCGGTTAGTAGTATTTTTTAATTACTTAAGGAGGTAATAGTATGGAGAGGGAAACACAAAGCATACAGAAAAGGAAAAGAGGAATAGAAACAACGAATCGGATATTAGAAATATCCGCGGATTTATTTGCGCATAAAGGATATGACAGCGTT
>JAEYSE010000015.1 GCA_023435025.1 Bacillota bacterium | reverse complement strand
TCCTGCACATCGTAGAGCATGGCGCGGTCTGCAATGAGCGCAATGCGTTTGTACATGGAAAGCCGCTGTACCTCGCTTTTGATGTACCATTTGGGGATGTGCGCATCAACGGGGATATCGATGACGGTATCGACTTCCGGCGGTCCGGTAACTTCCCCGCGCGCTTCCTTGATTGCCTGCCCCATCAGCTTGGTGTAATACTCATAGCCAATGTCCGCGATGTGCCCGTGCTGCTGCGCACCCAATAAGCTTCCCGCGCCGCGTATTTCAAGGTCGCGCAGCGCAATTTCACGGCCCGCGCCAAACTGCGCAAACTCGGTGAGGGCACTTAGGCGCTTGTGCGCCACTTCCGATAAGGACTTATCCCGCTCGAACGTAAAATACGCGTACCCAAGCCGGGTGGAGCGCCCCACCCGCCCGCGCAGCTGGTAGAGCTGCGAAAGGCCCATCTTATCCGAATCCAGCACGAACAGCGTGTTGGCGTTGGAAATATCCAGGCCGTTTTCTATGATGGTGCTGCATAAAAGAACGTTGTAGCGGCCTTCCATATAATCCAGCATCACGCGTTCGAGCATGTGCTCGGGCATCTGACCGTGGGCCACGGCGATGGAGGCCTCGGGCAGCAGTTCTTTTAACCGGGCCGCGTAACGCTCCAGCCGCTGTACCTGATTGTATACGATATAGCACTGCCCGCCGCGGGAAAGCTCCTTGTTCACGGCGTCGCACAGAAGCATTTCGGAATATTCCAGCACGTATGTCTGCACCGGAAACCGGTCCTCGGGCGGGGTTTCGATCACGCTCATATCCCGTATGCCGATCATGGACATATGCAGCGTCCTGGGGATGGGCGTGGCGGTCAGCGTGAGTACATCCACGCTCGTCTTCATATTCTTGATCTGTTCCTTGTGCCCCACGCCAAAGCGCTGCTCTTCGTCCACAATCAATAGTCCAAGATCTTTGAACTTCACTTCTTTCCCTAATAGGGCGTGGGTGCCGACCACGATATCCACCGATCCTTCGGCCAAAGCCTTTTTGACGGCCTTTTGCTCCAGCGGGGTTTTGAAGCGGGATAATAGCGCCACCCGTACGGGAAAACTGGAAAACCGGGTGGAAAGCGTGTTGTAATGCTGCTGTGCCAATATGGTGGTGGGAACAAGCACGGCCACCTGTTTGCTGTCCTGAACGGCCTTGAACGCCGCCCTTAGCGCGACTTCCGTCTTGCCATAGCCCACGTCGCCGCAGAGCAGGCGGTCCATGACGCGGCTGCTTTCCATATCTTTTTTAATATCTTCTATGCATTGGAGCTGGTCCGGCGTTTCGGTATACGGAAAACGCTCCTCCAGCTGCTTTTGCCACGCGGAATCGGGGGAGAAGGCAAAGCCCTTGGTCTGGTGCCGCTCCGCGTACAGCTTTGCTAGGTCAAATGCCAGTTCCTTTACCGCGCTCCGTGCGCGAGTGACCTGCTTTTGCCATTCGCTGCCCCCCAATTTGGAAAGCTTCGGTTCGTCGTCCGAACCGATGTACTTCTGTACGCGGTCCAGCTGGTCCGTGGGGATATACAGCCGGTCCCCGTTCTGGTATTCCATTAAGAGGTAGTCGCGCGTGGTATCCTGTACAGTGAGCGCTTCCACCCCCAGGAACCGGCCGATACCGTGTGACTCGTGCACCACGTAGTCGCCGGGCTTGAGTTCGGAAAACACCAGACGTGGTTTGTCGGAATGCCGCTTTTTGGCGGCGTGCTTGGAAAAACCGAACAGCTCTGCCTCGGTCAGCACCGTGAGCTTGAAGGCGGGGTATAAAAAGCCCTGCGGCAGGCTTTCGGAAAGAAGAAGCGCCTCGCCGGGCACAAGCCCGCGGTTGAGCGTTTCCGCAAGCCCAACCTCACAGCCCTCGTCCAGGAGTTGCTGCTGCAGGCGCTGCGCGTGCAAGCCCGCGTAAAGCACCACCATGCCGCCTGTCTTTCGCGTAAGAGAAATATCCCGCGCAAGCTCCTCCCGTTCGCCTGGGTAATGCGGGGCGATACGGGCGTCAAACTGTACGCTTTCCCTTATATGGATGGGTGAAAAACTCCGCGCCAGCGCAAACAGCAGCGCCGTCCGCGGCGTATTGAGCCGCGTGAACAGCGCGTGCGGCTCCGTCAAAAGCCCCGCCTGTTCGGATAAGCCCTCTCCGCGCGAAAGCATGGCGGAGACGGATTGCGCAAACAGCCGGTGGGCGGCGTTTGCCGCCTCTTCTACGCGGTGCGGCTCCTCTACAAATATGGGCGCGCCTTCGGGTAGATGGTCCAGTATGGTGAACGTGTTTTCATAAAGTATGGGCAATAAAATTTCCGCGCCTAGGCACGCGCGCTTTTCCTCCCACGCGATGCGCTGCGCGTCGAAACCCTTCGCGTTCTTTGTCGCCTTGAGTGCGCGTGCGATTGCCGCCCCGTCCTGGGGTGCTTCCGTCGCGGGGGGCAAAAGGACTTCCTCCACCCGTGCAAGCGAGCGCTGGGTGGCAGGGTCGAATATGCTCATGCGGTCAATTTCATCGTCAAAAAACTCAATGCGGTACGGTTCCTGCGCGTGCGGGGGGAATACGTCCAGTATGTCGCCTCTGAGGCTGGCCTGGCCCGGGCCTTCCACCAGGTCTACCGGCTCGTAGCCCGCGTCCATTAGCGCGCGAAGAAGCTCCCGCGGGGGATGCGCCTCCCCCAGCTTTACGGTATGCACGGCGCGCTTTAATACCGCCTGCGGCGCAAGCCGCTGCAACGCCGATTCCACCGAGGCGATTACGCCCACGGGTTCTCCCAGGCTCAGCCTGGTCAGCGTCGCGATACGCCGTTTCGCCCCCTCCCCGGAGGCAGCATAGGCGTTTACAAGCGGCAGCTCCCGTGCGGGCAGCAGCGCGATTTTGTCCGAAAGCGAGGAAGCCAGAAGGTATAGCCGCTCTGCCGCCTGTTCGCTGGCCGCAATTAAAAGGCCGCCCTTACTCTGGGCAAGCGCAGCGAATACATGGGCGCGGTGCGCTTCGGGCAGGCCAAAAGCCGAAGCGGGACCTTCCGCCTCGGTCAAAATCTCATGTAGCCGGTTGTATTCCGGCGATTGCTTGAGCACCCTAAGCAACGGATGCGGTTGTTCAGCCATGATTACTCCTGTTCATTGATATGGGGTTAACTAAGCCCTACTGCTCCGGAGATTCCTCTGCCTGCGGCTCTTTTGCCTTCTTGGGCCTTTTGTTGAATTTCGCCTGCGCCTCCTGAAGCTTGCCTTCCACAATCAGCAACGCGGCCTCCGCGGCTTTCTCATACGCTTCCTCCAGCAGTTCCTGGTCCTCCTTGGGCGGCTTGCCCAATACAAACGCGGCAAGATCACGTCCGTCCCTTTGCCTGCCAATGCCGATGCGCACGCGCGGGAAGCCTTCCTCACCGCCCAAACAGGCGATGATGGAGCGCATGCCGTTGTGCGTGCCTGCACTTCCCGAGGCACGAATGCGGATATCGCCTACGGAGAGATCGATATCGTCATAGAGCACGATCAGCCGTTCCGGCGGCAATTTGTAATAGGAAAGTACGGACTGGACGGCCTCCCCGCTTAAATTCATATAGGTTTCGGGTTTGCAAAGAAGCAGTTTCTCCGTTCCATAATAGCCTTCCCCAATCAGGGCGCGGTGCGCGCGCTTGTTGAATGGGATATTGAAATTGACGGAAAGCGCGTCCAGCGCCAGAAAGCCCGCGTTGTGGCGGGAGTTCCGGTAGGCGATTCCGGGATTGCCAAGACCTACGATCAGGTACATGCTCTAATCCTCCGCTTTGAGTATATGCCGGCAAACGCGCTCCAAACCCGCAAGCAGCGGGTAGGAAGACAGTGTCAGCCCAAGATAGAGCCACAGCCCAATGCCGGGCTGCGGGGCAGAAAGTTCCAGTATATTAGGAAGCAGCGCGGCTACGCCAAAGAAGGAAGCCGCCATCAGAACCCACATTGCGGCGCGCCGAAGCACCAGCGGCATACAGACGCGCAGCAGGATAACCAGCCCGGCGGTCCCCGCAAGGTATACGCAGAGCGAGTTAACGTCGGCATAAGATAGCCCTGCCTTGCGGCCAATCAGGCTTGCCGAGAGCGTAAAGAGATAGATCGTCATGGCGCCGGGTATGGCGCGCGCGAGTACATTCTTTAAAAAACTACCCTTGATGCGCGTGCGGTTGGGCTCGAGTGCCAGGAAGAACGAAGGGATACCCACTGTCACCGCGCCGATTAACGAAAGCTGCACCGGCTGGAACGGGTACGCGAGGCCAAAGAGCAGGCTCGACACCGTCAGCAGGAACGAAAACAGCGTCTTTACTAAAAACAGCGATGCCGTCCGCGTAATATTGTTGACAACGCGCCGCCCTTCCATGACCACATGCGGCAGGGAAGCAAAATTGTTGTCTAAAAGCACAAGCTGGGAAATCTGCCGCGCCGCATCGCTGCCTGCGTTCACCGCCACGCTGCAGTCCGCTTCCTTGAGCGCGAGCACATCGTTCACACCGTCGCCCGTCATGGCCACGGTATGCCCCTGTTCCCGGAGCGCCTCTATCAATCCTTTTTTCTGCTGCGGGGAAACGCGGCCAAACACGGTATACGTTTTTGCGGCATGTTTTAACGCTTCGTCTTCTTTAAGCGTGGTGGCGTCCACATACTGTTCCGCGCCGGGGAGATCAAGCCTTAGTGCGATTGCGGAAACCGTGCGCGCGTCATCGCCGGAAATGAGCTTGACCGTTACGTCCTGCTCCCTGAAAAAGCGAAGCGTGTCCGCGGCTTCGGGGCGGATTTCGTCCAGCAGCGTGACAAGCGCAATTGGGCTAAGCGCTGCATCGTGCGGTGCTTTGGGTTCGTTGTCCGTTAAACCGGATTTGCACAGCAGCAGCAAGCGGCGGCCTGTGGAAGCCTCCCGTTCTGCCTGCGCCTTTATGTCATCTGGCAGTTCCATCAGCATACCAGCCGCTCCAAGGTAAAGCGTGCCGTAAGAAAACGCAGCGGCGCTGTATTTGCGTGCGGAGGAAAACGGCGTTAACCCCAGCGGTTGCTCACGGGGGGGCGCCTGAAAACTCGCGGCGAGCGCCTTTGCGGTCGCGTTGCCAGCTGGCATGGTGCCCACGATATCAGAGAGCATGGCAAAAAGCTCCGCGTCATTTGCCCCTCCGGTTGGAATCACACGCTCCACCTGCATGTTACCGGTGGTCAGCGTGCCGGTTTTGTCCAGGCAGAGCATGTTCACGCGGGAGAGCGTTTCAATGCAATAAAGCTCCTGCACCAGCGTCTTTTTGCGGGCAAGCGTCACGACGCCAACGGCAAGTGACACGCTGGTTAAAAGCATCAACCCCGATGGAATCATGCCAAGCATAGAGGCAGCCGTTTGCTCCACGCTCGATTGCAGCCCATGGGAAAGACCGCGGTAAATGCTCCAGAACATCAACGCGCCCAGCGGAAGCACAATGCCGCCCGCATAGCGAATAATAAGGCGCAGTGCGCGCATTAATTCCGAATCGAACCGCTTGTAGCGCTTGGCCTCCTGGGAAAGCTTGGCGGCGTAACTTTCGCCGCCCACGCGCTCCGCCTGTGCGCGGCAGGAGCCGGAAAGCACAAAGCTGCCCGAAAGCAGCATGTCCCCCGGCCCTTTTTTGATGGCGTTGGATTCGCCCGTCAGCATGGATTCGTCTACCTCGACAAAGCCTTCGCAAATGACGGCGTCGGCGGGCACCTGGTTGCCCAATGATAAAATCAGTATATCGTCGAGCACAAGCGTTTCGCTGTTGATTTCCTGCTCCGCGCCGTCCCGCACAACAAGTGTGCGCGGCGCGTGCAGCACGCTCAGTTTTTCCACCGCGCGCTTTGCGCGCAGCTCCTGGATAACGCCAATCAGCAGGTTCGAAAGCACCACGCCCATAAAGAGCGTGTTGGAATAGGACTCCACCAGCAACAGCCCTAGAAACAGAATCGCGTTGATGAGGTTGAAAAACGTCATCAGGTTGTCGCGTATGATCCTGCCGGTTGTCTTCGTGATATGCGGCGGCTGCGCGTTTACAAGGCCTTCCTCCTGCCGCAGAAGTACCTGCGCAGAAGTAAGGCCCTCCTTTGCGCACGGCGTAAAGCGCTGCAAAATGGAGTACCTCCCATTAATAATATGTTCCATTATACAATGCGTCTCGTGTGGAAACAATCACAAAGGGCTCCTTTACCAGGGCGGAGAAAGGAAGATGCCACACTTTGTTTACAGGATTATGCGTTGCAACAATCCAATGGAATATGTATAATGGGATAGCTTACTATAGGCGGCTTTGTCCGTCTGCCCGATAGAAAATTGCTTTAAGGAGAATTGCGCATGACGGGGAAAAGGGTGCTCGCGTTCACGCTCGCGCTTATCAGCGTGCTGCTTGTGGCGGCGGGCTGCGCGAAAAATCCGGACGACATTATGGGAATGGTGGGGGAAACGCCCATTTATCGTTGGCAGTTTGAGGCTGCCTTAAAAACGCAGCTTGCCCGTTATGAAACCATGATGGGCATCGACCTGACCCAGCCACAGTACGAAGCCGATTATAAAGGATACAAAGAAACCCAGCTTAATTTCCTGATGGGCGAAGCCGCCATGAAGGAAGAGGCCCGCAAGCAGGGACTTTACGAGCTGACCGCCGAGCAGGAAGCCGAAATCGACGCGCAGTATCTCAAATATTATAATGAAAAAATCGCCTCTTTCCTGGAGCAGTACGGCTCGGATGAAAAAGGCAGGAGACAGGCCGAGCAGGCGTATATCGACCTTTTGGAGAACAGCTCTCTTACGCCCGAACGCATGCGTTATATGATGCGGGATGCGTATGTTGTCACATTGCTTTATGATCAGTTGCAGCCCGCGGGCAGCATAACGGAAGAAAGCATCCGCGATTACTATGATAAGGAATTAGCGGCCCAGCAGGCAGGCATCGCTTCAAGCCCCACGTGGTTTGGAGAAAACACGCCGGATCCCATACTCGCAGCGCCCGAAGGGTATGTGGAAACCGTCCGTATCGCGTTGGATTTTACCCAGAAGCAGAGGGCGGAAATCAACGCCGCAGCCGATCTCGCATCGAAAGCCCAGGCAGACTATAAGAAGAACGAAAGTGGGCTGTTATCCGGCATCAAAAAGGATACGTTCGATCGTGCCATGGCAAATTTCGAGCGTGTGCTGAACGACGCGTATGCACAGCTTGACACGCAGTTGAACGCTATCCGCGATGAAGCGCTCGGTGGAGCTGACTTTATCAAGCTCATGGAGCAGAAGTCGGAAGATAACCATCTCATCAGCTACTTTGTCAGTAAGGACAGCACTCATGTGGAGCTTGCCTACGTCGATGCGGCGCTTGCGCTCGCGAATGTCGGTGATATTTCCAGTCCCGTACACTTAAAGGATGGCTCCTGCATCATACAGCTCAAAGAAAAAATCGCGCCCGGCGTGCGCAGCTTTGATGAGGTATACGATCAGATACAGACGAAACTCAAATCCAATACCCGCTCGAACGCGACTTTGGTGACCATGCAGGCAGAGTTTGCGGAAAAAGCCCAGCAAGCGGGTATCGTTACCCTTTACCCGGAAAAGCTGTAACCGGAGCGTTAACAGCACACAACAACGAAGGAGAATTGTTTTCCATGAAGAAGACTGTAAAAATCCTGATTGCCGCCGTATTGGCGCTTGCGTTCACCGCATCCATGTTCGGATGCAGCCTGGTGAGCGTAAATGATGAAAAGAACAGGGCACAGGTGATTGCCAAGGTGGGGGATATGGAAGTCACCAAGGGCGAATACATGGATCTGTTCGATTATTATATTTACATGTACCAGATGTACGGGCAGGACCCCACTTCGACGCCCGATGCGCTTGCGCTTTTCCAGGATGACATCCTGAACGCCGTGGTCAGCACCAAAGCGACCGCCTATCAGGCCAAGCTCCAGGGCTATACTAATTTGAGCGCGGAACAGCTTGCCGAGGTGAACGAGAGCGTACAGGCGGATTTGGATTATTTCAAGGAGACCGCCCAATCCCAGGCGGAAAGCGAAGTCGCTGAAGATCCCTCTTTGGACGTCCAAAAGCTTAAGACCGAAATCTTTAATGAAATGATTGAGCAGCAGTTTGGCGAAAAGCTGACCGAAGAACAGTTAAAGGCCAGGCTGGTGGAAGAACAAACCACCAACGCATCCATTGTCGCCATGCAGGAAGCATTCAACGCCAAAGTCACCGTAACGGATGAAGAAGTGCAGGCCGCGTTTGCCGAGCAGCTTACCGCCGATCAGGCCGCGCTTGGCGCGGACCCCAGCGGCTACAAAGCCAGCCAGGAACTGTTTGAGAGCAGCGGAGGCATGCCGCCGCTGTATGTGCCCGAAGGATACGTGCGCATCAAGCACATCTCGGTCCTGTCCGAGGAAGCGCTCGGCGCGGATTATACTGAGATTCAAGCACAGATGCAGGACCTTGCGGATGAGCTTGCCAAGCTGACGCTTGAGGATGAAGTAGCAAACGCCGCCCGCATCGCCGACATTAAGACCGAACATGCAGCCAAGAAGGTTGAAGCGGAAACCCTGCGCAACAACCTGTTCGCTTCCGTCAAGCCCAAGATCGACGAAGCGTATGCAAAACTCCAGAGCGGCGTAAGCTTTGACGACGTCATGAAGGAATACACACAGGACCCGGATTTCGCTGTGAGCGAGGGTGTCGAAAATCCTTTCTACAAGACGGGCGTGCTGCTAAGCGATGTGTCTGAGGAATATTCCGAACAGATTCGCGAAGCTGTGAAGAAGCTTACCGCGCCGGGCAGCTATTCAGAAATCATCCTCGATGACGAAGGTTACCACATCGTTCAGCTGGTGGGTACGGAGCCCGCGGGTGACCGTAAGCTTGAGGATTATCAGGAGCAGTTCAAAGCAAACGTGCTCGCCGCCAAGCAGGAAGAGGAATGGTACACCATGGTGGAAGAATGGGCCAAGGATACCACAATCGTCACCACCTATCCGGATCTTATTCGGGATGTAGGTGCAGCCGTCTGAGTAAACCGATTATTAACGCCGCTCCGCTTCTATAAAGGCGGGGCGGCATTTTCCTGTTTTGGAAACTAAAAAAGTTTTTTTAGTGCAAATAAAAATTATATAATATGCTCTCAAAACCTATACAATCCTCCGATTTTGGTGTATGATAAACATAACCCATCAGATTTACTTACGATAAGGCTGCCGCTCGGCAGGAAAGGTGCGTGGCCCCCATGCATGTTGCAGGATACCGCTGCACGTTATGCAATACAGAATTCTCTTATATGGAAGATATGTTGACCTGCCCGCATTGCGGGGAAACAGGCATATTGGATATCGTATTCGATTACACCGCCATCAAAAAGGAATTGACCCGCGAAACGCTCTTAAAGGACCGCACGAACAGTATGTGGCGCTACCTGCCGCTGCTGCCCGTAGAGGGACGCCACTGGGAGCGTTTCTTGCGCGTGGGCTGGACGCCGCTCTACCGCTCCAACCGGCTGGAAAAGGAGCTCGGTTTAAAAGCGCTCTATATCAAGGACGACGGCCTTAATCCCACTGCGTCATTAAAGGACCGTGCTTCTGCCGTGGCGGTAGCCCGGGCAAAAGAACTTGGGTATGAAACCATCGCCTGTTCCTCTACCGGCAACGCCGCCTCCTCTTTGGCGGGCAACGCAGCGCGCATGGGCTTAAAATCCGTAATATTCGTTCCTTCCCGCGCACCCAAGGGTAAAGTTGCGCAGCTTCTGATATTTGGCGCGAATGTCGTCAGCGTACAGGGGGACTACCGGGATACGTTCGAGCTTTCCCGCGCCGCAATCGACAAATGGGGCTTCTACAACCGCAACGCGGGCATTAACCCCATCATGACGGAAGGTAAAAAGACGGTCAGCCTGGAAATCGCAGAGCAGTTGCTGTTCCTGCCTACAGACTGGGTGGCGGTTTCCGTTGGGGATGGTTGCACGGTTGGCGGCGTGTACAATGGCTTTAAGGATTTATATGAGCTTGGCATCATTGACCGAATTCCCAAAATCCTGGGCGTACAGTCCTCCGGCTGCTGCCCGTTCGTCAACGCGGCAAAGAGCGGAGCTTCCTTGGAACCCACGCCGGAAAACACGCTGGCGGATAGCATTGCGGTAGGCGTTCCCCGTAACCCGGAAAAGGCATTAAGAGCCGTGCGGGAAAGCGGCGGCGCTTGGGTATCTGTGGACGACGCAGACATTTTGGCCGCCATGCGTACCTTAGGCCGCACCGAAGGCGTGTTCGGAGAACCCGCCGGTGTCACCGCCACAGCGGGCGTAAAGCGTGCGGTAGAAGAGGGAATTATTGGGTCGGATGAGACCGTTACCGTTATTTGCACGGGAAGCGGCTTAAAGGATGTAGTAAACGCTATGCAGGCTGCAGGGGAGCCATTTTCCTGCCCGCCGGACATAGAAGCACTGGAGAAAAGCGGACGAATCCGGTAAAACACGAATTGTTTCCTGTTTACAAAATGAAATGTTCGGTATATAATACGAATTATTCATTTTGGGCGTATATCTATGTGTCATACATGGTTGCTTTATCCGGTCGAACGGATGTAAGAATACAGGCAACAAGAAGAAAGAGGAGGAAAACCGCATGAAAAAACTGATCGCACTCCTGATGGCTGTGACTATGCTGTTTGGTATTGCCGCATGCGCAGCGCCCGCCGAGGCGCCCGCTGTGACCGAAGCCCCCGCCGCAGCGACTGAGGCCCCTGCAGCAGCAACCGAAGCCCCAGCCGCTCCCGAAGCTCCCGCGGCCCTTACGCTTGAAAACATCAAGGTAGGCTTTGTCCACGTCTCCGATCCCAGCGACGGCGGCTATACCTACAACCATGACAAAGGCACTCAGAAGATGATCGCGAACTTGGGCCTCAAGCCCGAGCAGGTTCTCTCCAAGTACAACATTCCTGAAGATTCCGCTTGCGAAGCCGCGATCAACGAATTGATCGATGCGGGTTGCAACATCATATTCGCCACCTCTTTCGGCCATGAAGCCTACATGCTCGCGGCCGCGAAGGAACACCCCGAAATCCAGTTCTGCCATGCCACCGGTTATCAGGCGGCTTCGAGCGGCCTTTCCAACATGCACAACTATTTCGGCGCCATCTATGAAGCCCGTTACCTGTCCGGTATCGCTGCGGGCCTCAAGACCCAGTCTAACAAGCTCGGCTATGTGACGGCTATGCCCTTCGCGGAGTGCATCAGCGGTTTCACCGCCTTCTACCTTGGCGCAAAGAGCGTCAACCCCAACGTCACAATGGAAGTCATGTACACCAACTCCTGGAACGATCCCACCAAGGAAGCCCAGGTTGCACAGGCGCTCATCGACATGGGCTGCGACGTGCTTGGCCAGCATGCTGACTCCACTGCCACCCAGACCACCGCTGAATCCAACGGCGTATGGGCGGTTGGCTACAACTCCGACATGATCGCGGCAGCGCCCAAGGCCTCTCTGACCTCCGCCGTTTGGGATTGGAGCGTATACCTCACCAAGGCGATACAGGCTGTTGTGGACGGCGCCGCCATCCCGACCGACTTCTCCGGCGGCCTCAAGGAGGGCGTGGTTGACATTTCCGCCCTCAATGATGCTGTGATCGCTCCGGGCACCAAGGAAGCCATCGAAGCCGCCCGTGCCAAGCTCATTTCCGGCGAACTCAAAGTGTTCGTAGGCCCCCTGACTGGTGAAGGCGTAGACTTCTCCGGCAACAAGGTTACCGTCGACCTCGCGGAAGGCCAGGAATTCGTCGAACCGCAGAGCGCACCCTCTTGGAACTACATCATCCCCGGCGTCCACGTAAACGGCTAACTCATCAAATCGGGCAGGGCCGCGTCCTGCGGCCCCGCCCTTTTTCAAATCGAAAAGTAAGCTTTTCCGGCTTTTGTAATAGATCGTACCGCTTAAACTATTCTAGTAAGAGTACCCCGGTGGATGCAGCACGCAAAGCAACCGGCGTGGGGTTCGATTGTTTTGCTGTTCCATCCGCTATGTTATGAAAGGGGGACTTCTTCTTGACACAATCGGCTGCAAATGCCATCTGTATCCGTAATGTCACAAAAACGTTCGGCTCGGTATGCGCGAACGACAAGGTCTGTCTCGATGTCAAATGCGGCGAGATTCTGGCGCTTTTAGGCGAGAACGGCTCGGGCAAGACGACCTTGATGAACATGCTCTCCGGCATTTATTTTCCGGACAGCGGCGAAATCTATGTTGACGGCAAGGAAGTTGTTATCCGCTCTCCCAAGGACGCGTTTGATTTGGGAATAGGCATGATCCACCAGCACTTCAAGCTTGTGGACGTATTGACCGCAGCGGAAAACGTTGTATTGGGCTTGCCGGGCGGCGTGCACATCAACCGTAAGGCGCTGGCTAACGAAATCCGGGAGATCAGCAGCCGGTATGGATTTGAACTCGATCCCAACAAGAAAATCTACAATATGTCCGTGAGCGAAAAGCAGACGGTAGAGATTATAAAGGTGCTCTACCGCGGTGCGAATACGCTGATACTCGATGAACCTACCGCCGTCCTCACACCGCAGGAAACAGAGAAACTCTTTGCGATATTGCGCAACATGAAGGCGGACAATAAAGCCATCATTATCATCACCCATAAACTCAACGAAGTGCTCGCCATATCCGACCGCGTATCCATATTAAGAAAAGGATGCTGCATCGATACGGTGGAAACCAAGGACGCCAACGTACAGTCCTTAACTGAGGCGATGGTGGGGCGCAGCGTCAGCCTTGCGATATCCCGTGAAAAGATGGAGCATACGCCCGCTCGCCTGAAAGTCAAAGGCCTTACCTGCGTCAATTCGGACCGCGTCAAGGCGCTTGACAATGTTCACTTTACGCTCAAGGCGGGTGAAATCTTAGGCGTGGCAGGTATTGCGGGAAGCGGCCAGAAAGAGCTTTGCGAGGCGATCGCTGGGCTGTATCCTATCGCGTCAGGCGAGATTCTTTATTATGGGGAAGACGGCGCAAGTGAAAACCTTGCAGGCAAAAGTCCTACCGAAATCATCCGCCACGGTGTCGCCATGGCGTTTGTGCCTGAGGATCGTCTGGGCATGGGGCTTGTCGCCTCTATGGACATGGTCGATAACGTCATGCTCAAAAGCTACAAAAGCAACAAAGGCCCGTTTGTGGACCGCAAAGCGCCTAAAAAGCTGGCGGAAGATCTGATTCAGCGGCTCGAAATCGTCACCCCGGGCACTGCTACGCCGGTCAGACGCCTTTCCGGCGGCAACGTACAGAAGGTGCTCTTAGGTCGCGAGATTGCTTCCGGCCCTTCGGTACTCGTCGTCGCTTATCCGGTGCGCGGGCTTGACATCAATTCTTCCTATAGAATCTATGATCTGTTAAATGAACAAAAGAAAATGGGCGTCGCCGTGCTCTTTATCGGAGAGGACCTTGACGTGCTTCTGGAGCTGTGTGACCGCGTGCTGGTATTGTGCGGCGGAAAAGTAAGCGGCGTTGTGGACGCAGCCAATACCACAAAGGAAGAAGTCGGCTTGATGATGGTACACGTGGACGAAGAAAAAGCGGAGCACGGCTTCGGGGAAGGTATGGCGTAAATGAGCAAAGCGAAGAAAGCTGTCTCCAACGAACCATTCGTGCGCATGGTCAAGCGGGATGCGATCCCGCAAAAAAAAGCCATACTCATCCGCGTCATCGCCGTATTAGGGGCGCTCTTCACCGGCGCGCTCATCATACTGGCGCTGGGGCATAATCCCCTCGCGGTATATCAGGATATGATATTAGGCAGCGTAGGCACACAAACCGCGCTTCTTGAAACAATCCGTATCGCCATTCCGCTGTTGATCACGGCCCTTGCGATTTCACTTGCGTTCAAGATGCGCTTCTGGAACATCGGCGCGGAAGGTCAAATATTGGTTGGCGCAATGGCGGCCAGTTATTTTGCGCTCTTCCAGTATGAAAACATGGCGCGCTTGCCGCTGCTGTTGGTTATGGCGGTGGTGGCGGTGCTGGCAGGTGGCCTCTGGGGCCTCATCCCCGCGTTCTTTAAGGCGAAGTGGAATACCAACGAAACGCTCTTTACCCTCATGCTCAACTACATTGCGCTGGCGTTCCTATCGTATCTGCAGAATGGACCTTGGAAGGACCCCGCTTTACGCGGTTTCCCCAAGATTGCCATGTTCTCGGATATCGCCAAGCTACCCAAGGTATTTGGTGTTCATATTGGCTGGATCATCGCGCTGGTATTGGTAGTGATCGTGGGCATCTATATGACGCGCACCAAGCAGGGGTATGAAATTGCCGTCGTGGGCGAAAGTACCAATACCGCAAAATACGCCGGTATGAGCGTCAGCCGTGTTATCACCCGCACCATGTTCCTTTCCGGCGCTTTGGCGGGCTTAGTCGGCTTCGTCCAGTGCTCGGGCGCGGACTATACCATTACGGATACCACCGCGGGCGGCGTCGGCTTTACGGCCATCACTGTCGCGTGGTTAAGTAAACTTAATCCGTATGTCATGGTGTTTGTGGCGGTTGCCATCGCGGTACTTGAAAAGGGCGCGAACAAAATTCAGACCACGTTTAAAATCCCCGCATCCGCGGCAGAGGTGCTTACGGGCATAATCCTCTTCTTCATGCTCGGGTGTGAGTTCTTTATCAACTACAGGCTCATATTCCGCGGCAGAAAGGAGCGCAACTGATGGATCTTTTAATCAACCTCATCAATGCCGCCGTATTGGCGGGCACACCGCTGCTCCTTGGCACGATGGGCGAGATATTGACGGAGAAATCCGGCAACCTCAACCTGGGCGTGGAAGGCATGATGTTCATGGGCGGCATCGCGGGCCTGGCGTCATCGTTCTATTACGAGGCGGCAGCGGGCGCCGCGGCAAACGGCTTTGTCTCAGCGTTGCTTGCGATATTGGGCGCGTTCCTCTGTGGCGCGTTCGGCGCGCTCATTTACAGTTTTTTGACTGTTACGCTGCGTGCGAACCAAAACGTTACCGGTCTTACACTTACCATATTCGGCACGGGCTTTGCCAATTTCTTTGGTGAGCACATGGCATTAAAGGCGGGCGGCTATGCGGCGGTATCGGATATAACGAAAGCGGCGTTCGGCAATATCAACATCCCCGGGCTTTCTGATATCCCGTATATCGGCAAACTGCTCTTTGGATACAACTTCGTGGTGTATCTGGGCATCGTCATTGCGATCATACTCGCCTGGTTTTTAGGGCGTACCCGCACAGGTCTTAACCTGAGGGCCGTCGGAGAAAGTCCGGCCACTGCGGATGCGGCTGGCCTCAACGTGGCACGCTATAAGTACCTGGCCACCTGCATCGGCGGCGGCATCTGCGGCTTGGGCGGCATGTATGTCACCATGGTCACCTGCAAAGGTGTCTGGGTGCACAACAGCATCAACGGTCAGGGCTGGATCGCGGTTGCGCTGGTCATATTCGCGGCATGGAGTCCGCTCAGGGGCCTGTTGGGCGCGCTGCTCTTTGGCGGCCTTTCCATCATGCGCATGTACGTGGATCTTGGCATCCCCATGCAGATCTACGATATGCTGCCGTTTGTGGCGACTGTTCTTGTATTGATACTTACCAGCATACGGGAAAGCCGCGAACACGCACAGCCCAAGTCCTGCGGCAACAACTACTTCCGCGAGGAACGGTAAACACTATCCCAATATGATAGCTGTGCCCTCTTTAATTGGAGGAGCTTCGGAAAATATCTTGGCAATAAATATCACAAAGGAGTGAGTATTATGTCGTACGACCGTATCTTTAACTTCTCGGCAGGCCCTTCCATGCTCCCGCAGTCTGTGCTGGAGATCGCAAGGGATGAAATGCTCAACTACCATGGCTCCGGCATGAGCGTGATGGAAATGAGCCACCGCTCCAAGGTATACGAGGAGATCATCGGCTCGGCGGAAGCCCTTCTGCGTGAAGTCATGGGGATTCCCGCAAACTACAAGGTGCTGTTCCTGCAGGGCGGCGCTACACTGCAATTCGCCATGGTGCCCATGAATCTACTTAAGACCGGCAAGGCGGATTATATCGTCACCGGCCAGTTCGCGGGCAAGGCGTATGAGGAAGCCCAAAAGTATGGAACCATCAACCTTGCAGCCACCACCAAAAAGGAAAACTTCAGCCGTATCCCGCAGCAGGAAGAGTTAAAGCTTGATCCCGAAGCGGACTATGTGCATATCTGCTACAACAACACCATATTCGGCACCAAGTGGAATTACATTCCTGATACCGGAAATGTCCCCCTGGTTGCGGATATGTCCAGCTGCATACTCTCCGAGCCTGTGGACGTATCAAAGTTCGGCCTCATTTACGCAGGCGCACAGAAAAACGTCGCGCCCGCGGGCCTCACAATCGTCATCGTCCGCGAGGACCTGCTGCGCAGCGACCTCCCTGCGTTCGTGCCCACCATGTGCAATTACAAGATCATGGCTGAGAACGACAGCATGTACAACACCCCGCCGTGCTATCCGATCTATGTGTGCAAGCTGGTGCTCGAGTGGATCAAGAACATGGGCGGCCTCACCGCCATGCAGGCGCACAACCAGAAGAAGGCCGCGATACTTTACGACTACCTCGACCAGAGCAAGGTATTCAAGAACCCCGTTTCAAAGGAAAGCCGCTCCATGATGAACGTCACGTTCCGCGCGGAAAGCGACGAAGTGAACGATGCGTTCGTCAAGGCAGCCGCAAAGGCCGGCTTTGTCAATTTGAAGGGCCACCGCGTCGTTGGCGGCATGCGCGCGTCAATCTATAACGCCATGCCCATCGAAGGCTTAGAGAAGCTTGTTTCCTTCCTCAAGGATTTCGAAAAATAAGAACGTCTTTCGGGCGGTGGAAGCTCCGCTTCCACCGCCTATCTTTTCACCATCCAACAATGGCGTTGTATGGTGTAGCATGCAAAATAAAAAGGAGAAACGATTATGCTGCGTGTTTTGGCAAGCGACGGCATGGAGAAGAATGCCGTAAAAGCCCTGCAGGAGCTCGGATGCGAAGTGGTAGAACAGTTTTATGAGCCCGAAGCGCTCATGGAACAGGTCAAAGGTTACGACGTACTGGTAGTGCGTTCTGCAACCAAGGTGCGCGAACCCATTATCGACGCGGCGCGCCAAACGGGCAGGCTTAAACTCATTATCCGCGGCGGTGTGGGCGTGGATAACATTGACGTCGCATACGCGAGGGACAACGGAATAGAAGTCTGCAACACACCGGAAGCATCCTCTGCGTCGGTTGCAGAGCTGGCGATCGGCCACATGTTCTCGCTGGCGCGCTTCATTGGCATAGCGAACGTGACCATGCGCCAGGGCATATGGGAAAAGAAGGCGTACAAGGGCACGGAGATCGCGGGAAAGACACTGGGCCTTATCGGCATTGGCCGTATCGCGCGTGAAACCGGAAAGCGCGCTGCCGCTCTCGGCATGAACGTCATATATACCAACCGCTCCGGCCACCAGCCCGAATATGATCCGTATGTACGTTATGAGCTGGACGAGTTGCTCGCAAAATCTGATTATGTGTCCCTGCATACGCCCGGCCCCAAGGGCAGCCCGCCGATTCTTTCCGCGGAAAAGATCGCGCTGATGAAGGACGGAGCAATCCTCATCAACACCGGCCGTGGCAACATGGTGGATACCGAGGCTGTACTTGACGCGCTCGATTCCGGCAAACTGCGCGGCTATGGCGCGGACGTATATGTAGAGGAGCCCTGCAAGGACGAGCGCCTTCTTACCCATCCCAAGGTCAGCATGACCCCGCATGTGGGCGGCTCTACAGTGGAAGCCCAGCGGCGCATTGGCGAGGAGATTGTGGCTCACATCCGCCGCGTATTTCGCATTTAATTGAAATTTCCTATACGGGTGGGTCAAGCAGCCTGAACCTGCCCGAAATTTCTCCGCAAGAACCTCCTCGATTGAATTCGGGGAGGTTCTTTATTCGTGGATTTCGAATATATATGCAATGAACGGCCCCAAATTTATAAAAATACGAATTATTTTGCAAATTGGGGTTGATTTATAATAAATTGATAGTATAATTATACAAAGAAGATTTTGAAAGGAAGTAAAAATAATGAAGAAGGTTAATAAAGCGATCGCCCTGATGCTGGCTATATTGCTTGGCGCATTCGCACTTTCGGCGTGCGCGCCTGCCGCGTCGGAAACTCCCAATATTGATAAAATCAAAAAGGCGGGCAAGCTCGTCATACTCACCAGCTCCGGTTTCGCTCCTTTTGAATACCTGGGCGCAAACAACGAGGTTGTGGGCGTGGATATGGACATCGCCAAGGCCATTGCGGATGAAATCGGCGTGGCACTTGAAGTTGTGGATATGGATTTTGACGGCATCATTCCGGCTGTGCAGAGCGGCAAGGGCGACCTTGGCGTGGCTGGCATCACCGCAGATGACGAGCGCAGACAGAGCGTGGATTTCTCCATCAACTACGTGGACGCCGCGCAGGTCATCATCGTGCCTGAGGGCAGCGCTATCAAGTCCGCCGCGGATCTTGCGGGTAAGAATATCGGCGTACAGATGGGCACCACCGGCGATATCTATGTGACGGATGAAGTGGGCGCGGGCAATGTTCTGCGCTACAAGACTGGCCCTGATGCGGGCGTTGAGCTTGCAAACGGCAAAATTGACGCCGTGGTCATCGATGATATGCCCGCCAAGCAGATTGCGGAAGCCAATCAGGGGCTCGTCACTCTCGAAGAACCCCTCACCGAGGAGCAGTACGCCATCGCGCTCAAAAAGGATGCGGCTGATCTGAAAGCGGTTGTTGACAAGGTTGTGCAGAAGATGCTCGATGACGGCACGATCGCCAAGCTCATCGAGGAGCACAAGGTTGCTTCCGGGTCTTGAGTAGACCCTGACGGAAATTGATCGGGCCGCAGGCTTTGCCTGCGGCTTACTCTTGCGAATGGGTATACTATACATATGGGATGCATGGAAAACCGCTTTGCGGCCGACGTATCATATAGTATACTAATACAGACATTGTACATTTATGCAATGAAGCGCCCCGGCGCTGCCGCAACCAGAGGGAGGACCTATGTGGGATAATTTTGGCCAGCAGCTTTACAACAACATCATTGCCAACGACCGGTGGCTGCTCTATTTGGAGGGGCTTGGCAATACGCTGCTCATTACGCTGGGCGCGGCGATCATCGGCATCATACTAGGGGCGCTCGTGGCAATCTGCAAGGTGTACGCGCAGCACAACAAGGCGCTGCGCCCGCTGGAGATGATTTGCGACGTCTACCTCACCGTTATCCGCGGCACGCCGGTCATGGTGCAGTTGCTGATATTTGCCTTCGTCATATTCGCTACGGTTTCATTTGAATACAGCATATACGTCGCTATATTGGCGTTTGGTATCAACTCCGGTGCCTACGTTGCGGAGATCATGCGCGCAGGTATCCAGGCGGTAAGCCGTGGGCAGACGGAAGCGGGTCGTTCGCTGGGGCTTACGAACAGCATGACCATGCGCTATATCGTAATGCCGCAGGCCATAAAGAACATATTGCCGGCACTTGCCAATGAGGCAATCGTGCTCTTAAAGGAAACGGCCGTAGTTGGCTATATTGCCATGAGCGATCTGACGTACATGAGCATGATGATCCGTACACGTACCTACAGCGTTGTACCATTGCTACTGATTGCAGTCATATATCTTCTGGTCGTTATGCTGATGACATGGGGCCTCAAAAAGCTTGAAAGGAGGCTGTCTAAGAGTGATCACCGTTAAAGATTTACATAAACGTTTTGAGAATGTGCAGGCGCTCAACGGGGTGAACCAGCACATAGAAAAAGGGGAAAAGGTGGTTATCGTCGGGCCTTCCGGCTGCGGCAAAAGCACGCTGCTTCGCTGCCTGAATCTCCTAGAAATCCCCACCTCCGGCGAGGTATGGTTTGAGGGTGTGCGCATTAACGACGGCAAATGTGATGTGGATGTGTTGCGCCGCAAGATGGGCATGGTGTTTCAGCAGTTCAACCTGTTTCCACACAAAACCATACGGCAGAACATTACGTTAGCGCCCGTAAAGCTCAAACTGATGGGGCAGGAGGAAGCGAACGATAACGCAACCAGGCTTTTAAACCGCATCGGCCTTGCGGATAAGGCTGACGTATACCCCGGAATGCATTCTGGCGGGCAGCAGCAGCGCGTGGCCATTGTACGTGCCCTCGCCATGAACCCGGACGTCATGCTTTTTGACGAACCGACCTCCGCGCTGGACCCTGAAATGGTGGGAGAGGTATTACAGGTCATGAAAGAGCTTGCACACGAGGGCATGACGATGGTGGTCGTGACCCACGAAATGGGCTTCGCCAAGGAAGTTGCCACCCGCTGCCTGTTTATGGACGGCGGTCAGGTGCTTGAGGAAAACGCGCCACAAGCGTTCTTTAACAACCCGCAGCACCCCCGGCTGCAGGATTTTCTCTCGAAAGTGCTGTATTAAAGACGAAGCAAGGTTTGAATAAAAAGCGGCTCCGGCATTCATGCCGGAGCCTTTTGTTACAGTGCAATCCAGTACCGCTTAACCATATCCGCCCCGTCCGCAACCATGTTTTCCAATACGCCGCCATTGGCTTCAATAGTACGGCTGCTTGCGATGTTTTCGCTGTTGCAGGTGACAAGGCAGCGAGTCAGATTTAATTCCTTCCGGCAAAGCAGCAATGCCTGACGCAGCATCTCCTTTGCGTATCCCTTACGGCGCTCGCTCTTTCTTACGCTGTAGCCGATATGCCCGCCGGTAAAGAGAAGATGGTCGTTGAGACGGTGCCGGATGTCGATCATGCCCACAAGCCGCCCGGTCTGGGCATGGATTGCAAGGTAGGTGGAAGAAGGCACAAACCCGGGCTGTACGGTTTCCTCGCGCTCATTCAAGGCGATTTGCTTGATCCATTCCGTGACGGAGAGAGCGCTTTTAAGCCCCGCTGTGCCGTCCATACTGTCCCCGTTTGTCAGAAATTCTTCCTTGTAAGCGGCAATTTCTGTTTCGTGTTCGGCTGTCGGGAGGATAAGCAGGAGCTGTTCCGTCATACCGTTGCCTCCGTATATGCGAAATAAAAAACAGCATAACATATCTTCCGCTTCCGTTCAATCAACAAAGAGCGCCGCACGCGTTCGACCCAAGCTGAAATTTTAAATCGACAGAAAGCGCCTGAAACAATGAAAATTAGCTATGAAAATTAGAAAATTAAAATCCTTAGCAGAATTGTTTTGTGCGCATATTTTCTGGTTATTCTATTTAAATTAATGAAAAAAAGCACATTTTCATATTTTGTTTTGCAATGCCAAAATGGCCGTTGCTATAATACAACCATCAGGAGGTGGTCGTTGCGAAGCCGGTAAAACGAAAAGCTGTGACCATGGCCGATGTCGCGAAAGAAGCCAACGTATCCATTACGACTGTATCGCATGTAATCAATCATTCCGCAACCATATCCGCGGAAACAATCAAGCGCGTCAACAGCGCCATTGAAAAGTTGGACTATCAACCGTACAAAGCTAGCACGCAAAAATCCAACGACAAACGGATGATCGGCATCCTGACGCCGGATATTTCCAACGAGTTTTATTCCAGATGCCTTCAGGCGGCCTGCGAGGAAGCATGGCGCCAGGACTACATCGCGCTGGTTTGCGGCACGCGGCATGATCAAAACGCAGAGATCAAACATATCAAAACCCTCATCAAAAACGGGATCAGCGGATTGATTCTGTTTGGCGGACTGTTGGATGAAAAATACATCATCGAGGCCTCGAAAAAAGTCCCGGTCGTGCTGGGAGATCGCTATCTTTTAAGCCACTCCGTTCCCTCCGTGATAACGGACAACATCAACGCGATGAGGCGGCTTGCTGTGCGGCTTAGTAAGGCGGGTTATAAGCGGATCGGGTATATTTCGGAAGATCTTGGGATGTCCAACGTCAAGGACCGGTACATGGGATTTAAAATTGGTCTGGAAGAAAACAACCTACCCTTCCTGCAGGAGCATGTGCATTTCTCCGCCAGCCTGCGGCTGGATAAAATCGAAACCGCACACCGTTTTGTGCAGGAGCAGATCATATCAAAATCGCAGCTGCCCGAAGTCTATGTGTGCACAAGCGACTTAATTGCTGCAGGCGTACTCGCGGCGCTGTTCGAGGCCGGGTATCGCGTACCCAGGGATATCGGGGTGGTGGGGTTCGATGGAATCACGCTTTCCGGCTACACGCGCCCGCCGCTCACTACAATCGGGCAGAACATGCATCAACTGGGCAAAAACTGTTGCATGGCATTGAGCCAGCAATTGGAGGGCGGCGATAAGTCCGCCAAGCAGATCGTCGTTAACACCAGGATGATCGTGCGTGAGTCCGTGAGGATGTAACGCCGTTTTCAATTCGTAATCACTTTGGAGGTTCATATGGCAAAGCATAGCGTCATTTTGGGCAATGTCGGAAATTTTTCAGACCGTTATATGGGCGGCGGTTACCAGCGGGATTATACGCTAACGGAACTGTTTGACCGCGTTAAGTCCATAGAGGGCGTCACGGGCGTGGAACTGGTGAGCAACTGGCATGTCACGCTGCAGAACGCCAAAGAGGTGAAAGCGCAGCTTGAACGCACCGGCCTGAAGCTCGTTTCCATCATACCGGATCATTTTGGGATAAAGGACTACGGCCGCGGCGCGTTTTCCGCGAAGGATCCCGCCATACGCCGCCGTACCGTGGAGGAGACGCGCGAACTTATAGACGTCGCGAAATTCTTAGGCGGCGATCTTATCAGCCTCTGGCCGGGCCAGGACGGCTACGATTACCATTTTCAGGGCGACTATATTCAGGAGCATGGCTGGTTTATCGAGGGCGTGAAGCAGTGCTGCCTGTATCGTCCGGACGTCAAGATCTCTATCGAATACAAGCCGCGTGAGCCGCGCAATTTCAGCTATCCCGCCACCGCAGCCACAACGCTTCTGATGGTGAAGGAGATTGACGAGCCCAATTGCGGCGTTACCATCGATTATGGACACAGCACTGCGGCAAAGGAAAATGTTGCGGAAAGCGTTGCAGTCATCAAGCGCTATGGCGATAAGCTCTTCCACATCCACATGAACGACAATTATGGCATGTGGGACGACGATATGATCACCGGCTCCATACACACCATACCGTTCATTGAGTTCTTCTACTGGCTCAAACGTACCGGGTATCAGGGCTATATTTCCACCGATCAGTACCCTTACCGCGAGGATGGCCGGGACGCCTGCAACGAAAGCGTGCGGTGGTTTGATGTGTTTGAGGACCTTGTGGACCGCATCGACGAAGACGAGCTTGCCGGAATATTCCGCTCCGGCAACGCGGTGGAAGTCAGCGCATTTTTGCGCCGCCTGATGTTCAACAGATAAAGGATTTTGCCTTAATCGGCAAAAAGTAAAAATACTAGGAGGAAGAAAACATGAAAAAGACGCTCGCTTTCGCGCTGGTACTGCTGATGGTTTTCAGCATGTTCGCGTGCACGAAGCCCGCTGAAACCCCCGCGCCGGCGCCCGAAGCGCCTGCCGCCGAAGCGCCTGCCGCTGAAGCACCCGCCGCCGAAGCGCCTGCCGCCGAAGCGCCCGTAGACGAATCCGAATGGGAAATCGTTGTGGTTCCCAAGGACGCCACCAACCCCTGGTTCGTCCGTATGGATACCGGCGTGAAAGAGTATGCACAGGAAACCGGCCTGAATATATACCAGAAGGGCACCCCCGCCATCGACGCGACGCTGCAGTCCCAGCTGATTCAGGACCTGATCGCCGCCGATGTTGACGCCATCTGCGTAGTTCCTGTAGACCCCGGTTCCCTTGAGCCGGTCCTCAAGCAGGCGCGCGATGCAGGCATCGTTGTGGTTGCGCATGAAGGTGCTTCCCTGACCAACGTGGATTACGATATCGAAGCGTTCAGCAACGATCAGTATGGCGCGTTCATCATGGATAACCTTGCGGAAGCCATGGGCGGAGAAGGCCTCTACACCACAATGGTAGCGCATGTCACCAACGCTTCTCACAATGAGTGGGCGGACGGCGGCGTGAAGCGTCAGGTTGAAGCCTATCCCAACATGAAGCTGCTCGAAGCCGAACCCCGCGTAGAGTCCGAGGATAACGGCGACGTCGCATACCAGAAGGCCAAGGAACTCTTAAAGAAGTACCCCGACCTCAAGGGCATCATGGGCACCTCTTCCTTTGACGCGCCGGGCATCGCCCGCGCCATCCAGGAGCTGGGTCTCACCGGTAAGGTGTTCACCTCCGGTACCGGCATGCCCGCCGACAACGCTGAGCTGTTGAAGAGCGGCGCCGTCAAGTCCCTCACGCTGTGGGATCCCGCGCTTGCCGGCAAGGCCATGTGCTCCATGGCGTTGAAGCTGCTGCGCGGCGAGCAGATCGCAGACCATGTGGACCTGGGCGTGGAAGGCTACACCGACCTGACATTCAAGGCAGGCAGCACCACCGTGCTCGAAGGCAAGGGCTGGGTCGTTATCAACGCTGAAAACGTAGACAGCTTTGGCTTCTAAGTTCCGTACTACCTGAGACAGGAAAACAGGGCCGTTCCGCATCCCGATGCTTAAAGAAGCGCTCTTGCCGCACGAAGTTTCTTCGTGCGGCAAGGCTGCGGCAAAGGGTGCGGGGCCCTTTCCTACTGATAATACTGCTCTCAAATGCTGGCGCTTTTATTGGTCGCGCAGGCGAAATGGTAGCGCCGCACTCCCGCCGCTTTTGCGGCGTGTGCCGCTATCACGTCACAACACGAATCACGAAAACGGGATTCGCATAAGCCACAAGAAAGGGGCGAAGGCTCTATGTCCCAAAACGTACTCAGAGTGGTGGACGTCAAAAAATCATTCGCGGGCGTACAGGCGCTCAAAGGGGTTTCCCTTGAGATTGAGGCAGGGGAAATCCATTGCCTAGCGGGTGAGAATGGTTGCGGAAAATCCACGCTCATCAAAATCATATCCGGCGTTTATACGCCGTCTGCCGGGCATATCGAGTTCGGCGACAAGGCATATACAAAAATTACGCCGATCGAATCGATACTCAACGGCGTGCAGGTCATTTATCAGGATTTTTCCATATTTCCGAATCTGTCCGTTATTGAGAATCTGGCGTTTAACGCCGAACTTGCGGCAAAGCGCAAGTTTGTAAACCGGCAGCGCATGAAGAAGATCGCGGAGGAGGCCATCGCGAAGATCCACTTTGACGTGGACCTTGACGCCAAGGTCGGCTCGCTCTCCGTGGCCAGCAAGCAGCTTGTCGCCATCTGCCGCGCGCTGATGTTTGACGCCAAGCTCATCATCATGGACGAACCGACGACGGCGCTTACCCGCAAAGAGGTCAACGCGCTGTTTCAGATCATACTTGACCTTAAAAAGCAGGGAATAGCCACACTGTTTGTCAGCCACAAGCTGGACGAAGTATTTGAGATATCCGAGCGCTTCACCATATTGCGAAGCGGCGAAAAAATAATCACCGGAAAAACATCCGAGCTGGACAATAAAAAGTTTACGTATTACATGACAGGGCGCGAGTTCGAGGATCACCCGTTCGAACCCAAGGAGCTTTCCAAGGAGCCCGTTCTGACGGTAGAGAATTTGGGGGCGGACGGTTTCTTTGAGGACGTCAGCTTTTCGTTGCACAAGGGCGAGATTTTGGGCGTCACGGGGCTATTGGGCTCGGGCCGTACGGAGCTTGCGCTTTCGCTCTTTGGCATGCAGCCCGTGGACAAAGGCTCCATTACAATCGAAGGGAAACGCGTTACGCTGAATTCCCCCGAGGCAGCCATGGAAAACGGCGTCGGCTACGTGCCGGAGGACCGGCTGTCCGAAGGCCTGTTCCTGCCGCGCAGCATCGGGGATAATATTGTCATATCCGAGCTTGAGAAGCTTTCCACAAAACTTGGTGTTCTCGATCAGAAGAGAAAGAAGCAGGAGATCGCCCGCTGGGTGGAGGAGCTTTCCATCGCGACGCCCAACCCGGATAACGCGTGCAGCACGCTTTCGGGCGGTAACCAGCAGCGCATTGTATTGGCCAAGTGGCTCTCGCGGGACTTAAAGGTGCTCATACTCAACGGCCCCACCGTGGGCGTGGACATCGGTTCCAAGCATGACATCCATCAGATTTTGAGAAAACTGGCGGAGCAGGGGTTGGGCATCATCATCATATCCGACGATATTCCTGAAATATTGGCCAACTGTTCCAAGGTGCTGATCATGCGCGACGGCCGCATCAGCGCCACGCTTGCGCCCTCCGGCGTAGACGCGCAGGCGCTTTCGCAGTACATGATGTAGGGGGTGAATAGAATGGCGAAAGGTTTCAAAAAGCTCACGCAGCGCAATGAGTTCTATATATTCCTTGTCATCGTATTGCTGAGCATTGTCATACAGGCGCGCTCGGGGCAGTTCTTTACCTCCAACAACATTGTGGACCTTCTTTCCGCACTCATCGTACCCGGGCTGTTCGCATTGGGTGCGTTCATGGTCATCGTCTCCGGCGGCATAGACGTTTCGTTCCCGGCGCTGGCGTCACTGAGCATGTACGCCACAACGCGAATATTGGTGGATAGCGGCTACCAGGGCGGTATGCTGCTGCCCATCGTCATGTCTCTGTGCTTCGGCGCGATATTGGGCGCGGTCAACGGCTGGCTTATCGCTTCTTTCAAGCTGCCGCCGCTCATTGTTACGCTGGGGACATCCAGCGTGTTCAAGGGCGTCATGCAGGGGGTATTGAATTCCGTTCAGATCGCCGTCATCCCGCCGGGCATGTCCTCGTTCGGCACTTCGGCACTCTTTATCGCACAAAACACGCAGACCGGACTTACCTCCCGCATGCCTGTCGCGTTCCTGGCGCTTGTAATCGTGCTGCTGCTTGTCTACTTTATTCTGCAGCGCACCATGTACGGCCGTGGGCTCTACGCCGTAGGAGGCAACGAGGTCAGTGCGCTCCGCGCGGGCTTCAACGTGTGGTCCATTAAATTCTTGCTGTATGTGGGCGTGGGTATGATTTCAAGCCTGGCGGGCCTGATCCGCGTGTGCATGATGACGCAGGCGCATCCCACCAACATGCTGGGCATGGAGATGATGATTATCGCAGGCGTGGTGCTGGGCGGTACCGCCATCACCGGGGGCGCCGGCACGCTGACTGGCTGCATGCTGGGTACAATACTCATCGTCATCGTACAGAATTCCTTGATCCTGCTGGGTGTCCCGACATTCTGGCAGGGGCTGTTCCTGGGCTTGCTTATTCTTGTGGGCACGGGTGTAAGCGCCATGCAGGTATCCCGCGCTAATGACGTTAAGGGCCGTAAGGCAGGGAGGGCGCTGTGATGGAAAAGAAAAAAGGCATTCGCGCCATCATCAAGGATGTGCACATCGCAAGGCTTTTAGGCCTGATGGCATTCTGGATGATATTCATGGCGATATTCCGCTTCAATAAATTCTATACGCTGATCAATTTCCAGACCATGGCCTCGCAGTTTCCGGAATTCGGGCTGATGGCGCTGGGCATCATGCTATGCATGATTACAGGCGGCATAGACCTTTCGGTTGTGGGCGTGGCGAACTTTGCCTCCATTGCTGCAGGTATCCTATTAAAGGAAATGACGAGCGGCGGCCAGGAACTGACGGGCTTTGGCATATTCATCGTCATGGCTTTCGGCGTCTTGATCGGTGCTGTGGCGGGCGTATTCAACGGCATTTTGATTTCAAAAATCAAAATCCCGCCAATATTGGCTACGCTCGGCTCCTATGAGCTGTTTACCGGCATCGCCATCATACTCACCAAAGGCAAGGCAATCAGCGGTTTGCCGATCACCTACGCGGAGACTATCGCAAGCAAGCTCTTTGGCTTTGTTCCCATACAGCTGCTGTTCTTTATCGGCATGGTGATCCTGCTCTCGTTCCTGTTGAACCGCACCACCTACGGCACCCGGCTCTACATGCTGGGGACCAACGCTACCGCGGCGA
Organism: Bacillota bacterium; assembly: GCA_023435025.1. Lineage (GTDB taxonomy): Bacteria > Bacillota > Clostridia > Christensenellales > CAG-138 > JAEYLA01. The sequence goes on along the minus strand of JAEYSE010000015.1, from coordinate 4,848 downwards.
AGTTTAGCGGATTGAAGGTGGATCAGCTGCTCATCAAAACCTATATGCTTTCGGGCATTTGCGCGGCGCTCGGCGGGCTGATCATGCTGGCGAACTATAACTCCGCACGCGCGGATTATGGCACGGTATACACGCTGCAGTGCGTGCTTATCGTGGTGTTGGGCGGCGTGGACCCTGCGGGCGGCAAGGGTCGCATCAGCGGCGCGGTGCTGGCCATCTGCGTACTGCAAATGCTCTCATCCGGCCTAAACCGCTTCCCGGAGATCTCCAGCTTCTATATTCCGCTCATCTGGGGCGGCGTTCTGCTGTTGGTCATGGTGCTCAACTTCTTCACCGAGAACAGGCGTATCAAAGAAAAATAAGGGGAGGGCGGCCATATGCTCAAAAACGTACCCAATGTGCTTTCGCCGGAACTATTGAAAGTGCTCGCCGAAATGGGGCATAATGATGTCATAGTGCTGGGGGACGGCAACTTCCCCGGCGCAGGCCTTGCAAAGGCGCGCGGCGCGCAGCTGATCCGCGCGGACGGCATCGGAGCCACGGCGCTCCTTGACGCCATACTCACCATGATTCCGGCGGATACCTATGTGGAAACGCCCATTGTCCTGATGAACCGTGAGCCGCAGGACGCTGAGCTCGACATCCCCATCTGGAGAGAATTTGAGGCCGTGGTGGAAAAGCATGATGCGCGGGGCAAGAAAGCCATCGGCTATATTGACCGCTTCCGCTTCTATGATGAAACAAAGGACGCCTATGCCGTGATACAGAGCGGGGAAGAAGCGGTATATGCCTGTGTGATGATCCGTAAAGGCGTTATCAAAAAGGGTTAGGTTTCCCAGAACAGTTCATATAGGAGGTTAGACAATGAAAGTACTGTTTGCAGGTGAAAGCTGGACAATCGCCACGAGTCACATCAAGGGCTTCAACGTGTTTGACAGCTTTTCCTACGATGAATCCGCCAGCGACAACGTCCGCCGCATTTGCGAAGAAGCGGGTATTGAGTTCCACTACATGCCTTGTCACACTGCGGCGCGACATTTTCCCGGACTGGACGGGCTCAGGGAATATGACGTCGTCGCACTCTCCGATATCGGCAGCGATACGTTCCTGCTGCACCCTGAGACATTTGAAAAATCCATAGTTCGGGAAAACCGTCTTGCCTCCCTCTGCCGGTTTGTGGAGGAAGGCGGCGGGCTGGCGATGTTCGGCGGCTGGAACTCGTTTACGGGTATGCACGGCAAAGCGCGCTATGGCATGACGCCGCTTGCGCGGGTGTTGCCCGTTGGCTTGTATCCGTATGACGACCGCATCGAAGTGCCCGAGGGAGCCGTTATGCGTGTCACACAGCCGGAGCATCCGATATTTGCGGGTGTGGAGCTCAATTGGCCTCCGTTTTTAGGCTACAACCGGCTGTTGCCCAAGGCGGGCGCGGAGGTTCTTGCCGTAAACGGGGAGGATGTCATGATTGCGGTCCAAGAGATTGGCAAAGGACGTTCGCTCGCATTCGCGAGCGATATCTTAGCGCATTGGGCACCGCCGGCGCTCACGAACAGCGAGCCTTACGCGCGTTTTATCGCCAACGTATTCCGTTGGCTGGGCAAGTCCTGACCTATTCTTGATTTCCTACAAAACGGGAGGCTGCCCTTTTGGCAGCCTCCCGTTTGATATCTTCAAAGTGGCCTTCCGGCATTACTTAACTCAAACCGAAATACGCCCTTACCTTCCCGATATAGTAGAGCGAGCCGAAGGCGCAGAGTACCCCGTCTTCCCCGCATAGGGAAAGCCCTTCCGCAATGGCATCCTCCAGCTTCGCATACGCCTGAACGGGCTTACCGTATTGCGTGAGGTATTTTGCAAGCGCTGTGGCGGGAAGCGCGCGGGGGCTTTCTGGCGCGATTGTCAGGAAGCGTTCGGCAAGAGGGGACACCTCCCGCATCATATCGCCATAATCCTTGTCGGCAAGCACACCCACAAGAAATATAATGGGTTTTCCCGGGAAATATTGCTGCAATCCCTGCTTAAGAGCGGCGGCACCCTGCGTGTTATGCGCGCCGTCTATCAGTACAGGGGGATCGGAATGTACCAGTTCCATACGCCCCGGCCAGCGGGCCGACAACAATCCTTCTTGTATTGCTTCCTCTGTTACCGGAAAACGCTTGCTCTGTAAAAGACGCACTGCGTTGATCGCGAGCGCCGCATTACCAAGCTGATGCTCGCCCAGCAGGGAGATCTGATACTCCCCGAAACCAGCGTACGCAAACCGCTGCCCCCACAGGCCGAATTCAATCGGCCGTATGCCCGACAAATCAACTTTGTGTAGTATTGCGTTGCGTTCGGTACAAACTTCCTCAATTACTGCTTCTGCTTCCGGCGGCTGCGGGTAAAGAACGACGGCGCAACCGGGTTTTATAACGCCTGCCTTTTCAAAGGCAATCTTTTCAAGTGTATCTCCCAGTATGTCGGTGTGGTCGTACCCAAGCCGGGTGATAACGGCAACCTCCGGCGCTTTGATGATGTTTGTGGAATCAAGCCTGCCGCCTAGTCCCACTTCCAGCACCACGATATCGCAGCCCTGCTCCGCAAAATACGCAAAGCCCATAGCGGTGACAAGGTCAAATTCCGTGGGACCAGGTAACCCCTGCGCCTCCATATCTAAAATCGCCGCCCGAATGCGGGTGGTAATACGGGCAATGGCTTCTTCGGAAATTTCTACCCCGTTGATTTGGATGCGCTCCGTAAAACGTTGTATGAATGGGGAGATATAGACGCCGACTTTTAAGCCCGCCGTCCGCAATATGTAGGAGAGGTACGCGCAGACCGAGCCCTTTCCGTTCGTACCCGCCACATGCACGAACTTCAATTTATCCTGGGGGTTGTCAAGACGCGCAAGTAGCGCCCCAATGCTTGTCAGCCCAAAACGCGAGCCGAAACGTTGCGTGGCATGAATGAATTGCATGGCTTCTTCAAATGTCAGTACTGGCTCCATTGATCGCGCTCCCTTAAACTGTAGTGCTCGGCACGCTTGCCTGCGGCAGCTTTTGTGCAAAAATTACCTGTTAAGTTTCTTCTGTGTTCTCTCGAATTCTATCAGGAAGAGACAAATTCCGCAATCATGGGCGAATTCTCCAACTTATCGCTTATTTGAGAAAATAACTATATATTGCGTCTTCCTTGCTTGACGCTCACTATATATGGTGATAAAATAGCTATCACCCCATCAGATTATGAGGAGGAATGCCGGAAGTTCTCATCGTTCCGGCAAAAAACCAATGATCACAACAATTATCAAAAGAGACGGCAGGAACGTTCCCTTTAATCTCGAAAAAATCAGTAATGCCATCTGGAAGGCGCTTCAGGCTTCCGGTGCAGGAGATATGGGACAGGCGCTTGCGCTTGCCGTCCGCGTGGCAGAAGAAGCGGAGCGGAAAAAGTTTAGAAATCAGTATCCCACCGTCGAAGAGGTGCAGGATATTGTGGAGCGCGTTCTGATCGACGCGGATCTTGCAGAGGCCGCCAAGAGCTATATCCTCTACCGCGCGGAGCGCACCCGCGCACGCGAAATGAACACGCGTCTGATGCGCACCTATGAGGAAATTACCCACGCCGCCTCCATTGAGAGCGATTTGAAGCGGGACAACGCCAATATCGACGGCGACACCGCCATGGGTACCATGCTCAAATACGGCTCGGAAGGCGCCAAAATATTCAATGAAATGTATATCTTAAAGCCGGAGCATGGCCGTGCCCACAAGGCGGGGGATGTCCACATCCACGACTTTGATTTTTATACGCTGACCACCACCTGCTGCCAGATTGATATCAAAAAGCTGTTTGAAAACGGGTTTTCCACCGGCCACGGCTTTTTGCGCGAACCCAACGGTATCGCAAGCTATTCCGCGCTGACCTGTATCGCCATACAATCGAACCAAAACGACCAGCACGGTGGGCAATCTATCCCCAACTTTGATTATACCCTGGCGGATGGCGTACGAAAGACATTCGCCAAGAACTATAAAGAGCATCTCGTCAAATCCATGGAGTTTGCTCTGATGAGCGCCGGGCAGGACGATGCCGCGGAAAAAGTAACCGAAAAGGTCGAGCACGTTTTAAACACACTCCGGAAAAAAGGCCTGAAGCCCACCGTTGCCGACGAAGGCGGTTATGTCGCCGCCGAACGTGTCCTGCTTGTGGATGAAACGCTGTCGTCTTCCCTTGTGGAAAAGAGCCAGGCGTTCGCCATGAAGCACGCGCTTGCAGCTACCGAGCGTGCCACGTACCAGTCCATGGAGGCGCTCATACATAATCTCAATACCATGCATTCTAGGGCAGGGGCACAGGTGCCGTTCAGCTCCATCAACTACGGCACGGATACTACGCCCGAAGGGCGCATGGTGATCAAAAACATGCTGCTTGCGACGGAAGCGGGCCTGGGCTATGGTGAGACGCCCATATTCCCCATCCAGATATTCAAGGTCAAGGAAGGCGTCAGCTATAATGAGGGCGACCCGAACTACGATCTGTTTCAGCTTGCCTGCAGGGTGAGCGCCAAACGCCTGTTCCCGAATTTCTCGTTTATTGACGCGCCCTTTAACCTCCAATATTACAAGCCCGGCCAGGTCGAAACGGAAATCGCCTACATGGGCTGCCGTACCCGCGTGATCGGCAACGTCAACGATCCGGAGCGGCAGATCGTCAACGGCCGAGGCAACCTGAGCTTTACCTCCATCAACCTGCCGCGCTTGGCCATATTAAGCAACGGCTCCGTTGAAACGTTCTACCAGAAGCTCGATGAAATGATCGACCTGTGCGTCGATCAGCTTCTGGACCGCTTTGAAATCCAGTGCCGCA
>JAEYSE010000047.1 GCA_023435025.1 Bacillota bacterium | reverse complement strand
ATTCGTCAGATTCAGCCCGACCTTTTAATTACGGATATCAAAATGCCGTTCATGGATGGGCTGGCATTAATCGAGTTGGTACGCAAGGAGCTGCCCAGAACAAAGATCGTCATCATCAGCGGATATGATGATTTTTCCTATGCGCAGCAGGCGATTCGCATGGGTGTGGAGCAATATCTATTGAAGCCAATCTTAAAAGGAAAGATGGTAGAGGTTCTGATTGCGCTGCACAAAAAAATGGAGGAAGAGCGACAGCAACAGGAATACCTCGAAAAGTTTCAGCGGGAAGCGCAGGAGTACGAAATGTTTTCTCGCAGGCGGTTCTTTGAAAAAATCGTTACCGGCTGCTTAAGCGTATTGGAAATCTCCGAAACTGCGAAAACGATGGGCATCGACATCAATGCTCTGTATTACAATGTTGTGCTTTTCTCGCTGAACAATGCCGAATACGACGGCAGCGCGCCCGAGAGCTATACGGATGCGCTCGCGGCGGTACAGGAAGAAGTGACGCAGCACATCATCAGCCACCGGGGGCTGTTATTGTTCCGCTGGAACGTCACGACTTACGCCGTTTTGATTAAGGGCGGGAAGGACGATATCGCGCAGCAAACCCTCGATTGCGTTGCAAATATCAGCAGCCGCTGCGCTATGGCAGGCCGTGAAGTGGACTGGTATATTGCCTGCGGCACGCCGGTATCGCGGCTTGGCGCAATTCCGTCGTGTTTTACGGAGGCGAGCCGTGTTTTGTCGTACCGCTATCTGTGCCCGAATGAGCATATACTGTCTGAATCGAGCATCCGGCATTCCCGCAAAAATGACAGCTTACGGACGGATACAGACAATAAGGAGATTTGTCAGGAGCGTTTTCGAAACTTTTTCAGCAGCGGAACGCCGGAAGAAATCGATTCTTTTATCAGCCAGCTGCTGGAAAACGCGGGGGAAGAAACTGTTCCTCTGGCTATGTTCTGCCGGTATCTGACAATGACGGCTTACTTCGCTGCAGCGGAATACCTGGATTCGATCGGCTGCCACGCAGATAGTTTCTGGCGTCTTGAGTTGCGGCCGAAAGACAATATTTCAACGCCCACGGAAGTCCGGCAATATATACGCAGAGTCATGGAACAGGCAATTGAATTGCGTGACAGCGAAAACAAAAAGCAGCAGCGCGACCTGCTGATCAAGGCAATTGATTTCATTAACGAGCATTATCCGGAGGAGTCGATTTCGCTCGATACGGTGGCCAAAAAGGTGAACATAAGCCCAAATTATTTTTCGGCGATGTTCAGTCAGGAAGTGGGACAAACCTTCGTGGAATATCTGACCGGCAGGCGAATTGCCGAAGCCAAACGCATGCTCCGTCAAACCGACAAGCGTTCGAGCGAAATTGCCTTTTCCGTGGGGTATAAGGACCCGCATTATTTCAGCTTTGTATTTAAAAAAGTGTCTGGCTGCACGCCCAGCGAATACCGCAGAGGAGGAAAGCAGTGACCGAAACGATCCTTTTGGGTAAAAGCAGCGGTAAAATCACCATGCAGAGCAAACTGTGGAAGATGATACTGATTGTCACCATACCGCTGATGCTTGTCATCATCGTGGTCGCATCCATCGGCATCGGGTATGCGCTGCAATATAACGCGATTTTAAACAACGTCACGACGGCCTCCGACTTCAACCGTGACTTCAAGAAAGATGTCGACCTCAAAATGTACTATTATGTGATCGACAGCCAGTATTCGGAAGGTCTGCCGCTCGAGGAAGTGCAGTCCGCAGAGACGATCGCGAGTAAATTGATAGAAACGACAACGGAAAAGAACAGTCTCAGGGCCGTGGGCAGTGTGCTGGATCTGTGCTACAACCTGAAGGATAAAATGGAGCAAATCGCGGATACCAAAGAATACGATTCCCGCATGGATCAGCTCAACAACAACATCTATGTCACAACGGGATTGATCCAGGAGTACATGTACACCTATCTTTATTACGAGGCGGTGCATCTGGACGTCCTGCAGACGACCATGATTACAAATACTGTGGTACTGATGATTGCTAGCGTCATTCTGGCGCTGGCGCTGCTGTCCTTCCTACTGAGTTATTCACGAAAGCTCAGCCGCAGGATCGTAGATCCGATAGAGAGCATTTGCGAGAGGCTGGAGGCAATAGGCAAAGGCAGTCTGCTCGTTTGCGAACCCATTCAGGCCGATGTGGAGGAAGTGCAGCTTCTTTCTGACGGTATTGAGAGCATGGTCGGGCGCCTAAAGCAGCAAATCGATAAGAATGCAGAGCAGGAAAAACAGCGCCGCCGCACCATGCTGGCTCTGCTGCAGGCGCAGATGAACCCGCATTTTCTCTATAACACGCTGGATACCATTATCTGGCTGATTGAATCCGGGGAGATCAGCGAAGCAGTCACGATGGTCAGCAGCCTGTCCAATTACTTCCGCTTTTCTTTGAGCCGCGGGCAGAATGTGATCACACTGGAGGAGGAGCAGCAGCACATACGAAGCTATCTGGAAATACAGCAGATGCGCTACCGGGATATGATGGAATATGAGATCGACATTCCTGATGAGCTGAAAGGCTACATACTGCCCAAGCTCACACTGCAGCCGCTGGTGGAAAACGCTCTGTATCATGGCATAAAAATCAGCCGCCGGAAAGGGTTTATCCGTGTGACCGGACGGGCACAGGACAAGCATTTGATACTTGAAGTGGCGGACGATGGGTCCGGCATGAATATGGAGCGGCTGGACGCGGTGCGGGCGTCACTGGTGGATGGCAGCAGAGAAGGGTTTGGGCTTAGGACAGTGCACCAGAGGATACAAATACTGTTCGGCAAGGAATACGGCTTGGCTATTGAGGGCGCGCCCGATGTCGGCACAAAAGTCATTGTGACGATGCCTATGAAAAAGAACGATGGGGAGATGGAAGCATGATAAAACGAGTGCTTTCAATCGCGTTGTGTCTGTCGCTTTTGCTCTGCGGCTGCACAATTACGACACCACTTCCGGTGGAAGCTTCCGAAGAAGACATCGGAAGTCTCATTTTGGTTGGCTTTTCGCAGGTCGGCGCCGAATCGGAGTGGCGGGTGGCTAATACCGAGAGCATGAAGAAAGCACTGAGCGAAGAAAACGGGTATGAACTTATATTTGATGATGCACGGAACGAGCAGGAAAACCAACTCAGGGCGATACGCACATTTATCCAGCAAGGCGTGGATTATATCGTGATTGCGCCAAGGCTTGAAACGGGATGGGATTCGATATTGCAGGAAGCGAAGGAGGCCCAAATCCCTGTTATTGTGATCGACCGCGATATTGAGGTGGAGGACAGGAACCTGTATGCGGCGTACCTCGGCTCCGACTTCCAGAAGGAAGGCGAAACCGCCGTTGAGTGGCTTGAGGATCTGCTGGAAAAACAGCAAAGAACGGAGGAGCCCCTGCGCATCGTTCATATTCAGGGGACGATCGGCTCGTCCGCGCAGATTGGCCGTACCGCCGCGCTGGAACAGGGGGTAAAGCGCCATTCCAACTGGCATATTGTTGCTCAGGAGCCAGGCGATTTCACGCGGGCCAAGGCGTATGAGGTAATGGGCAGCATCCTTTCAAAGACAACGGATATCGATGTCGTTTATTGTGAAAATGACGGAGAAGCGCTTGGCGCGATAGACGCGATGGAAGAAGCCGGCCTAAAATGCAACGTCGACGGCGGCGTGATCGTGATCTCATTTGACGCCACAAGGCTGGGGCTTACCCGCTGCCTGGAAGGGAAAATCGCGCTGAATGTGGAATGCAATCCGCTTCAGGGGCCCTATGTTGCCGATATCATAAAGCAGATGGAGCGCGGCGAGCCGGTTGAGCAGGAAAAGTACATAGGCGAGACATGGTTTGATTGTTTCACTATTACGCAGGAAATGATCGATGTAAGAGGGTATTGAAGATACAACAGTTCATCAGGCTGTCGAGAAATCTACTTGAGGTTTCAAGGTATCGGGGCTTTAGGGCGCCGACGATTATTTTTTAGGTTGGGGAAACTGCGTTTCCCCAACCCACTTCCTTAAGAACGCCCGTACGCAGGGGGTGCGGAGAGTCGAAGCCGTGCGCCGCCTGTGGCGGAACAAGCACGGCGAAAGACCGGTAAGCAAAGGAGCGCGAGGAGCGAGCTTGCCGCGACGATGCGCGACTATTGCAAACTGTAAAAGTCCGCCCACTATTCAATAAAATAATTGAACGCGACGGTCCGCAGGCCTAATGTCCGAGGCGTCTCCCGTCGAGGATGCCCCGCCGTAGGTGGCGATATCGTAAGCAAATAAAAACATATATGCATGGATGCCCTTTTTTGACAGGTTCTTTGGCTCCGTACTGTACGGAGCCCAATTCTTTCAGAACCGGCATGCGGCATTGTCCTGTCGTTTCGACGTTTTTCCCCAGTCGTTTTTTTACTGTAAGCGGTAGAAAAATCTATGCCGCCGCAGACTTCAAACATGTACGAAACTTACGTCGGTTTGTAATTTAACCGTTATGGTTGACATTCTTACGCGGTTCCTCCGAAGTGATTGGTATTCGTTCTATTCTATGTTATAAGGAAAATGAAGCGGATGCATGATAGGATGCAGACCTTCAATATATTATTTTGGAGGAAACAGTACCATGAAAAAACTTATTGCTGTTCTTATTGTGGTCGTATTGGCTCTCGGGCTGGTTGCGTGTGCTGCACCGTCGGCGGGCGGTAACGCGTCCAAGCTGATTAAGGTCGGTATCGTCAACAATCCGCCGGCCGAGTCCGGCTATCGCGCGGCGAACGTGGCAGACTTTGAAAAAGTCTTCACGGAAGCGAACGGATACGCAGTCTCGACATTCTACAGCTTGAAAAACGATGAGCAGTTGAATGCGGCAACGCAGTTTATCACCGACGGCGTAGACTATCTCCTCATCTCAGCCGCCGCTACAGATGGGTGGGATTCTGTTTTGAACAGCGCGAAGGAAGCTGGCGTGAAAGTATTCCTCTTTGACCGTATGCTCAACGCCGACGAGAGCCTGTATGAAGCTGCCGTTGTTTCTGATATGGCACAGGAGGGCATAACGGCTGTGGAGTGGCTTAAGGCGCAGAAACTTCCTGAGTATAATGTCATTCATATTCAGGGCGCAATGAGCAGCGATGCGCAGATCGGCCGCACAGCCGCGTTGGATGCTGAATTTGCAGCCGGCACTATGACAAAGGTCGTACAGCAGACCGCTACCTGGGATGAAGCTACGGCAAAGCAAATCGTAGAATCAGTCATCAACGCCGGTGACAAATTCAACGTGATCTATGCCGAAAATGACGGCATGGCAAAGGGCGCCGTTGCAGCGCTGGATGAAGCGGGTATCACCCACGGCGTCGGCAAAGACGTCATTATTATGGGCTTTGATTGCAACAAGTGGGCGCTCAGAGAACTGCTTGCAGGCAATTGGAACTATGACGGTCAGTGCAGCCCCTTCCAGGCTGCTGTAATCGAGGAGATGATAAAGAAACTTGAAGCCGGCGAGAAGCTTGCGCAAAAGAAGGTTATTTCTGAGGAGCGTGGCTTTGATGCAACGACCATTACGCAGGCGGACATTGATACATTCGGTCTGGGTGAATAACCGATAAAATCTCCTTAACGTCATAACAAGGTCTTCGTGTCAAGCATGCGCGGTGTGGAGTATATGGAAATTTTCCGCATACTCCACACCGCCGTTTAAGAAACTTCGTAGCGATTAAAGGATGGTAACTATGCAAGACAACGTCGTTTTATCCATGCGGGCAATCTGTAAAGCGTTCCCGGGCGTACGCGCTTTGCAAAATGTGGATTTCACTCTTTGTAAAGGCGAAATTCACGCCCTGATGGGTGAGAACGGAGCTGGCAAGTCAACCTTAATCAAAGTTCTAACAGGCGTATACC
>JAEYSE010000005.1 GCA_023435025.1 Bacillota bacterium | reverse complement strand
TCCTTGATATCGTCAAGCGGAAGCTCCAACTCAATAAACGCGCCCGCCGCTACGATGAACTCAGAGGAGTAGTTGGAAAGCGCCTGCAGGCCCACGAGCGTCTTTTTCTGCTTGTTGATAACGAGCTTCACAATACCGTCCCCGCCTTCGTTTTCGGCAAGATAGCGGCCGGAAAAGCGCATGGGGATTTTCACAATATCCACATCCATGCCCTTGCTGCGGGCGGTGTGCTCGGTTTCTCCCACGCTCGAAAGTTCGGGGTTGGTATATAAAACGCCGGGTATTGCAGTATAGCGCATGACGTCACGCTTGCCGAGCATGTTGTTCACGGCCACCTCCGCTTCGCGGTAGGCGGTGTGGGCCAGCATGGACTTGCCGTTGACGTCGCCCGCAGCGTAAACCTCGGGGATATTTGTCTTCATGTGCGCGTCGGTCACAATCGCGCCGCGATCGGTGAGCACGTTGATGCTCTCCAGGCCGATGTCCCTGGTGTTGGCGCGGCGGCCGATGGAAAGAAGTACCTTGTCCGCGGGAGCGAACTGCGCCTTGCCGTCCTTTTCATAGTTTACGCCATCAGCGGTAATCTCCGTGACGCGGGCGGAAAGCTGGAACGCCATGCCCTTTTTCTCATAGCCCTTTTGCAGGATAGAAACGAGGTCGGGGTCGTTTTCGCCCGCGATATGGTCGAGCATTTCAATCACAGTCACTTCCGAGCCTATGGCATTGAAATAGGAGGCCATCTCCAGGCCGATAACGCCGCCGCCTACCACTACGAGCTTACCTGGCTTTTCTTTGAGCTCCAGCGTTTCACGGTTGGTCATAACGAAGCCGCTCGCTAAGCCTTCCTTCAGGCCGGGGATGGGGGGGACGGCGGGGGAAGAGCCGGTGGCGATCAGCAGGCGTTTGCCCGTGTAGGTTTCGCCATTTGCGCTTACCGTATAGCCTTCAGCGTTCTTGCCGGTGATGACGCCGCGGCCGTCCACAAGCGTTACGCCGTTGGCTTTCAATGCGGCCTTTACACCGGATACAAGGGTCTTTACGACCTTGTCTTTTCTCGCCACAACTTTTGCGTGGTCGATGCTAAGGCCCTGCGCGGTGACACCGTATTTTTCGCCGTGGGAGGCGCTGTCGTATACCTTTGCGGAATAGAGCAGCGTCTTTGTCGGGATGCAACCTTCGTTCAGGCACACGCCGCCCACGCTGCGCTCCTCAATGCAAAGCACGGATAAGCCCGCGTGGCCAGCACGCTCGGAGCCAAGGTAGCCCGCCGGGCCGCCGCCCAGCACGATGAGATCATATACCATGGGATGGTTTCCTCCTCAAACTAAGTGGAAGGGTGCGGCGGAGCCGCACGCCCAGATTATCGGAAGTGATTGGAGGCTCTGGCCCCAAACCACCGTTTAGGGCCGCGACGGCCCTAAAGACCCACTTTGGAATGTTCTTAAATAGAACATTTCCGGAAAGGGATTCCCAAGGGACGTGTCCCTTGGGTGTGGGACCAGGGGCATGGCCCCTGGAATAAAACCTTAACTTAGCCGATCAACAACGTGGTGAAGTTTTCGAGCGACTTGCACAGCTCCTGCAGGAAGCGGGAAGCAGGCGCGCCGTCCACCGCGCGGTGGTCGTAGGTCAGGGAAAGCCCCATCGCGGGGTAAGCCTTGATTGCACTGTCTACCGTACGGATGCGCTCGGTGATCGTGCAAACGCCTAAGATACCGGTCTGCGGCGGGTTGACGATGGGTGTGAACTGCTCAATGCCCATTGCGCCGAGATTGGAGATTGTGAAGGACGCGCCGGTCAGGTAATCCGGGCTGATGGAGCCTTCCTGCGCGGCTTTTGCAAGCGCCTTTGCCTCCTGTGCGATTTCACGCAGGGACTTGAGGTCCGCGTTGAATATGGTGGGCACCAACAGGCCGCGCGGCGTATCCACGGCAAAACCCAGGTGCACGTGGTTGAAGTAGCGCATCTTGTCATCCAGGAAATGCGCGTTCATATCGCGGTGCCTGGGCAACACGCGGGAAACGGCATAGAGTACGATGTCGTTCAACGTGATATTGGGTACTTCCATCTGCTCGGGCGCGGCCTTTAGCTGCTTGCGCAGCGCAAGGATTGCCGAAGCGTCAAAAGAAGAACTGTGCGTGAGCTGGGCCATGGTGGCAAGGCTAGCGTGCATCGCCTTGGCGATGGATTTGCGGATGTTGGGCAGCTTGACGTCCTCGTATTCCGCAACCACGCCCGCCGCAACTACGGGCGCTACGGCTGAAGCAGGCCTTGCGGCGACCGCTCCGTGCTCCACGGTGGCGATATCTGTGGTTAAGAACCTGCCGCCAATGCCGGTGCCGCCCAGTGCGGGCGCGCCATCCCTGAGCGCTGCGGCTGTCGCGCGTGCGCCGGAAGCGGCAAGCGCTACGACGTCACGTTCAATGATACGGCCATGCGGGCCGGAAGGAACTGCGTATTCGGGCGCTACATTCAGGCGCTCTGCGGCCGCCTTTGCGCGGGGAGAAACGGCGGCGTCCGTGGCGGGCGCGACAGCCGCGGCTGGGGCAACGGGCGCAGCTTCCGCAGTGGGCTTCGCTTCCTGTTTCGGTGCTTCTTCAGAAGAAGCGGCAGTAGCATCGCCGCCTGTCAAAGAAGAGATATCCTCTCCCGGGGTGCCGATGACCGCAACGTTAACCAGTACCGGCACGTCGTCATCCACCTCAAAAAAACGCACAAGCAACGTTCCGGAAGCTTTCGCTGGTTCCTCAAACGTTGCTTTATCTGTTTCATACGTGAAAAGAGGTTCGCCCTCCTGTACCGTATCGCCAACTTGCTTGTGCCATTCCGTGATGATGCAACTTTCCACGGACTGACCCTGCCTAGGCATAATGACCGCTGTCGCCATGTAACGTCCTCCTTAACAAAATGTTATATACAGTGTTATATATAGTAACAAATATGATATTTTCAATCATTATTATGGCTATATCATAACAACTTCATGCATGCGCGTCAAGCTATCCCGCTATAGAATTGGCTTAGATTGCTCGCTTTTGCATACATATTGGCGGATAGGGGACGGGTAATAGAAACATACCTGCGAATCCACGGCTGCGCGCCTTTATAAACTCTTTTTCTTTTTCGCATTTGGTGCTATGCTGAATGAAACAAAATACAGGGGTGGATGGGGAATGGAACAGCAAAAGCTCACAAAAAAGCAGAACGCGGTTCAGGCATTGAAATTCTTCCTGTTTTCAGTCAGCGCGGGCGTCATTCAGACGCTGGTGTTCACCGCGCTTACAGAATTCACAGACTGGACCTATTGGCCCTGTTACCTGCCAGCGCTTGTCTTATCTGTGGTATACAACTTTACTCTCAACCGGGAATTCACGTTCAAATCCGCTGCCAACGTGCCCGCAGCAATGTTGAAGGTGCTGGGATATTACCTGGTGTTTACGCCGCTTTCCACGTGGTGGGGGCAGACGCTTTCGGATATCGGCTGGCACGAATACCTGGTGTTGTTTTTGACTATGGCCGTGAACCTTGTAACGGAGTTCCTGTTTACCCGCTTCGTGGTCTACCGCAACCAGATCAACACCAATGCCCGCGGGCAAAAGGAAAACGAGCAGTTGCGGTGAGCGTGCGGAAACGGAAACGCATTAAAGGATAAATTTCGAGGCGGTCTTGTTGCCGCCTCGTTCTGCATCACAAGAATGCAGCAAAAGAGATTGTTTTACTGCTGCCCCCCAATATAAGAAAACCGTTTCATACGCATGCCGTCACGCTCCACAACCTCGCTCCACATGGAAGCCGGGCGCACCCAGACGCCGTGTTCGCCGTACAGCGCGCGGTACACCACCATGTCCTCCTGCGTTTCCGAGTGCTTCGCCAGGTATAAAAGCTCATAGTCGTTTCCTTTAAAATGCCGGTACCTGCCGGGTCGGAAATCGTACATCAAGACACCTTCGTTTCCTTCTAGTTAGCGTTCTGCGTTGCTTTATTTTCGCCCGCCATAGCTTGCAGCCACGATATAAAAAATGATACTACCTTCCTTTTCACTTCGCAAGCCGGTAAAACCAACGGCAAATACAAGCGGCCCGCCTTATAAAGGCGGGCCGCTTTTGACGGGGGATATTTAGCCGAGGATCTTTTTGAGATCCGCTTCCGGCGTGGTGATGGGGGACAGATTGTAGTTCTCCACCAGCACGTTCAACACGTTGGGCGAAATAAACGCGGGCAGGGAAGGCCCGATGAGTATGTTCTTGATGCCCAGGTAGAGTAGCGTGAGCAGTATGCACACCGCCTTCTGCTCATACCAGGAGAGCACTAGCGAGAGCGGCAGGTCGTTTACGGTGCAGCCGAACGCTTCCGAGAGCGCGACTGCGACTTTGATTGCCGAATACGCGTCGTTGCACTGACCCATATCGAGAATACGGGGCAGGCCGCCGATGGTGCCAAGGTCCAAATCGTTGAAGCGGAATTTGCCGCAGGCGACAGTCAATATCACGCTGTTCGCGGGGGTCTTCTGCACGAACTCCGTGTAGTAATTGCGCCCCGGCTTTGCGCCGTCGCACCCACCAACGAGGAAGAAGTGACCGATCGCGCCGGATTTTACAGCGTCTATTACGGTATCCGCAACGCCCAGCATGGTTCCGTGGCCAAAGCCGGTGGTCACGATGCTGCCGCCGTTGATGCCCGTGAATTTTGTATCTTCCTTATAACCGCCCAGCTCCAGCGCCTTTTCGATCACGGGCGTAAAGTCCTTTTCCTCGCCGATATGTACCATGCCGGGATAGGCGACGACGGCGGTGGTGTATATGCGGTCGCGGTAATTGTCCTTCACGGGCATGATGCAGTTGGTGGTAAACAATACGGGCGCGGGCAGGTCCAGGAACTCCTTCTGCTGGTTCTGCCAGGCGGTGCCGAAGTTACCCTTTAAGTGCTTGTAAGCTTTGAGCTTGGGATAGCCGTGCGCAGGCAGCATTTCGCCGTGGGTGTAGATATTGATGCCCTTGCCCTCGGTCTGTTCCAGCAGCATCTTGAGATCCTTAAGGTCGTGGCCGGATATAACGATGAACGGCCCCATTTCCACCGAAAGAGGGACAGAAACAGGTACGGGCGTTCCGTAGTTCTCGGTGTTCGCGGCGTCAAGCAGCTCCATGCAGCTTAAGTTCACACGTCCGGTTTCAAGCACCAGCGGAAGCAGCGCGTCCATGCCGAAATTAGAGCCTACGGCACGCAGCGCAGTGTAGAAAAAGCCGTTGACTTCCGCATCGGTGTAGCCCAGTACCATGGCGTGGTAGGCATAGGCCGCCATACCGCGAATGCCGAACAGTATGAGGGATTTTAAGGAGCGGATGTCCTCGTTTGCGTTCCAGAGATCATTCAAGTCATATTCAGGCGCAATTTGTGCTGGGGTGCCGCCAAGCAAGCGCAGCGTTTCCCGGCGTACGGCTTCGATCTGCTCCTGTACGACTTCGTTATCGAAATTGACATTGGTCACAGTGGTAAACAGGCCTTCCATCACGATGCGGTCGGTCTGTGCGTCGGGGCTTTTGCCTTCTGCTGCGCGGGCAAGGCCAACAAGCGCGCCGGTCAGCTGATCCTGCAGTACGGCCGTATCCTCATTTTTGCCGCAAGCGCCCTTGGAGCTGGCACAAACCTTGCCGCCCGCCACCTGTTCACACTGAAAACAAAACATGCTCATAAATGAAATAGTCCTCCTGATTATATCTAAATATAAAGATCAAATCTTGTTTCGAGGGCTTTGCCCTCGAGCTCCCACCAAAGGGACACGTCCCTTTGGAATCCCTTTCATCTGAAACGCGCTAAAATAGGGCGTTTCAAATAGGGGTTCTTAGGGTCGTTACGACCCTGAGCGGAGGTTTGGAGGCAGAGCCTCCAACATTTTTACGGGGTATGGGGCAGAGCCCCATATATTAATCTTCCAGTACCTGGCCGTCCGTCGAGATCGTCACGACCGACCACGGGATGAATTTGCCGCTTTTTTGCAGCGCCTGCTTCACGGCGTATTCGATACCGCCGCAGCAGGGAACCTCCATGCGCACGACTTTCACGCTTTTGATGTCGTTGCGGGCGATGATCTCAGTCAGCTTTTCCGCGTAATCGCCCTCATCCAGCTTGGGGCAGCCGATGATGGTGACGTGGTTTTTCATAAAATCCTTGTGGAAATTGGCGTAAGCGTAGGCCGCGCAGTCCGCGCTTATCAACAAGTGCGCATTTTTGAAATACGGGGCGTTGATGGGTACAAGTTTGATTTGTACCGGCCACTGCGCGAGCTGGCTGACGGAAGGCGTGCTCTCCTCCATGGCGGCGCGGGCGGGCTCTTCCTTGCGGGCGATGGCCTTTGCCATGGTGCCGGGGCAACCGTTAAAGGGCTTGTGCTGTGGGGCCTTTTGCGCATGCTCGGCTTTCTTTGCCTGGGCGGCTTCTACGGCGGCTTCGTCGTAGGCAGCGGCCTCACGCTTTTCAAAGGCGATGGCGCCGGTGGGGCATACAGGCAGGCAGTTGCCCAGGCCGTCGCAGTAATCGTCCCGGATCAGCTTGGCTTTGCCGTCAATAAGAGCGATGGCTCCTTCGTGGCAGGCCTGCACACAAAGGCCGCAGCCGTTGCAGAGTTCTTCGTCTATTTTTATGATGGTCCGTATCATAGTCATACCTCCAGGCCGCATGTGGCGGCGCAGTCCGTGTTTATGGACTAAGCATATCGTATTAGAGGAAAACCCTCTGTTGTTTTTACAACATAAATGATTGATAAATGAAATACGCATCCGTGCTTGCATACGGATGCGTATTTTAGAACTATGATTGCGGAAAAAAAGAATGTAGTTGCGCTACGAAAAGACTATTATTGGTTGCGTGCGGGTTTAAGCTTCTCCCCGGCTTTTCGCCTTTTTGGCAGCGAAAGCAGCAACCCCAGCAGGAACATGCCCGACACCTGCGCGTCGAACGCCACCGGCGAGCCGATCTCCACAATCGCGTATCCAAACGCGTACAGGTCAAGCCCCGCTTCCCAGAAGCCCAACAAAAAAGGAGCCAACGCCGCGCCAAAGAGCGCGGCCTGCGGCGTGGAGCGTAGCGGCAGAAGGAATACGACACAGATCAAAGCAAGCGCAAGCCCCGGTTCGGGAATATCCCACGCGGCGGAGACATACATGCGTGTAATGAGCAGCATACATAGGGAAGCCGGGGCCGCAAGCGCGATGGCTTGCATGAGCTTGCCCCCCGTGCAGGAGCGCGTGCACGCACTTGCAGCGATCAAAAGCAACAGCGAAGCCGGGTTGAGCACAAACTCAAATACGGGCCGTATTTTGAACGCGTTTGCGGCAAGCAGCAGCAAGGAAAGTGCTGCCCAGGAGGAATCCTTGAGTTGCAAGGCCTTAAGAGGGCGGCGCGCCGCGCCGCTCACACATAGAATGAACAGACATAGCAATAAAACAACGCTTAGATACATGCGGTAACTCCTAAACAATGGGTTATGTACTATCATGCCCGAATTTGAAGCCGCTACGCCGCAGAACAACAGGCAGACAAGAAAGAATATGGAAAAACAAAAATCAAATACAAATTTCATTTCATTCGCCGCCCTATACAATACTTCCGCTAAGCCTTTATAATAGAAACGATACGAACGAATTTTTGGAGGCTTCATGGAGCAGCTGACGGGCGAGGTCACGCGCATTATATTCCGCAATAAGGACAACGGCTATACCGTGCTGGAACTGTTGGACGACAGCGGCGAGGAAACCGTTGCCGTGGGCGTGCTGCCGCTGCCCAACCCAGGCGAGCGCGTTGAGTTGACAGGAAGCTTCGTGGAGCACAAAAGCTACGGCAGGCAGTTTAAGGCGGAAGGCTGCACCATACTGGCGCCCGCCACGTTAAGCGCGCTTACAAGTTATCTTGGCAGCGGGCTCATAAAGGGCATCGGCGAGGTCACGGCAAAGAACATTGTGGCCCATTTTGGCATGGATACGCTGGAAGTATTGGAGCAGCGGCCCGGACGGCTCACCGAGGTCTCCGGCATTGGCCGCGCGCGGGCGGAGGGTATTATCCAATCTTTTTTGGAGCAGCGCGGCATGCGGGATGTCATGATGAAGATGCTCGGCTTCGGCATTACCGTGCGGCAGGCAATGCGGCTCTACCAGCTTTACGGGGCGGGCTGCATACTGCGCGTGGAAGACAACCCCTACAGCCTGGTGGAGGACGTAGAGGGAATCGGCTTTAAAACAGCGGATAAAATCGCGTTCAACATGGGCATTGAGCGCACGTCTCCCCGCAGGCTGCGGGCGGGCGTGCAGTATATGCTGATCTGGGCACGGCAGGAAGGGCACACTTATCTTCCTCGCGAACCGCTTTTGACGGGCGCTTCCGAGATGCTGGAAGTTGCGCCGGAGCTTATTGAGGACGAGCTGGACAAGCTGATTATAGAAGGAACGCTCATTTACACCATGGCAGCGGAAAGAGACGCCGTGTTCTTACCCGCCATGCACCATATGGAGCGGGATGGCGCGCGGCGGCTTTTATCGCTCGCAAAAGCGCCGGAGGATACCGTGGACCCCGGCATCGCGCATGAGCTTTCGGATTTGGAACGGGATTTAAAAATAGAGCTTGCGCCGGAGCAAAGGCAGGCAGTGCTGACCGCGCTTCAGGAAGGGGCCATGGTCATTACCGGCGGCCCCGGCACAGGCAAGACGACGATATTGCAGTTCATTTTGCATTTGCTTACCCGCCACGGTCTGGATTTTGCGCTTTGCGCGCCCACTGGACGCGCCGCCAAACGCATGACGGAAGCGACAGGGTTTGAGGCAGCTACCATACACCGCTTGCTTGAATACGGCACGGAAGGGTATTCCCGCTTTGCCCGCAACGAGGACAACCCGCTTTTTTACGATATGGTGATCGTGGACGAAATGAGCATGGTGGATCTGCCGCTCATGTACGCGCTCCTGCGCGCGCTGCCCATAGGCACCCGCCTTGTGATGGTTGGGGATGCGGACCAGCTCCCGCCGGTGGGTGCTGGAACAGTGCTGCACGATATTATAGAAAGCGGCGTTATTCCCGTGATACGGCTGACGGAAATATTCCGCCAGGCGGACCGCAGCGGCATTGCGAAAAACGCGCACCGAATCAATGCAGGGAAGCTCCCGCAACCGGAGGCGGACTCGGATTTTGTCTTTCTAAACTGCCCGGCCACGGAGCAGGCCGTTTCTAGCGTGATCGCCCTATGCTGTGGGGAGGACGGCGCGCTGCTCTCGCGCGATCCGCAAAAGGACGTGCAGGTACTTTCCCCCACCAAAAAGGGGCCGCTGGGTGTCAAAAATCTCAATACGCGGCTTCAGGCGGCATTGAATCCGCCCGCCCCGCACAAGGCTGAGCGCGAATATGGAGATACGCTCTTCCGTGAGGGCGACAAGGTGATGCAAATCAAAAACAATTACCGCGTGGAGTGGGCGCGTACCGGCAAAAACGGCGTACCGGAGCTGGGTCTGGGCATTTACAACGGCGACCTTGGCACCATATACCGCATGGACATGCAGGAGCAGACGCTTGATGTGCTTTTTGACGATGAACGCACCGCCACTTACACCTTCCACCAGCTGGAGGAACTGGAGCTTGCCTATTGCATCTCCATACACAAAAGCCAGGGCAGCGAATTTCCTGTGGTGGTTCTGCCCATATTTACAGGCCCGCCCATGCTGATGACGCGCAACCTCCTCTATACTGCCGTTACCCGTGCCCGCGCGCAGGTGGTTATCGTTGGGCGGTGGGACAGCGTGGCGCAGATGGTGGAGAACAAACATCAGCGCATGCGCTACAGCGCGATGGGTGTCCGCATGGCGGAGCTTGCCCCGCTGCTGCTGAGCGAATAATTTTTGTGAAGATATACAGTTTTCCCCTTCAGTTTCTGGCCGAAAATGCCGAAACAATACAGAGCAATGGCAGATCTTTTTTCAATTCTACATGGTGGGGGATGTAATCATGGAAGAAAAAACAATCTGGGATCAGTTTCTGGATGCATTGTATCCGCCGGAAACAACCTGTTTTGCCTGTGACAGGGAGAAAGAGGTAAACGGCGTTGGGCTGTGTGAGCGCTGCGCGGAGGAAGTGCACCTCGCGGGCGTGCTGACGTCCAGGCCCGGTATCCAAGGCCTTTATGCGGGGCTTGTATACGACGAAGTGCTTCATGGCGCGGTACACCGTTTTAAATACAGCGACTCCATGCATTTGGCGCGCAATTTCGCGGCCTGTATGCGCCTGCCGGAGGACTGGAAGTTTGACGTCATTGTGCCGGTACCCCTGCACGAGCGGCGGGAACGGCAGCGTGGCTACAACCAGAGCCTGCTGATCGCAAAGGAGCTTTCCAAAAGATACGGCGTACGCGTGGAGTCGCACCTGCTGCGCCGCGTGGTGGATACGGAACCCCAGCAGAAGCTTGATAAGGAAGCACGCGAAAAGAACGTGCTTGGCGCGTTTACGGCCATGCCAGCCGCCACCGGTAGGACAATATTGCTTGTGGACGACGTCGTGACCACCGGAAGCACGCTTGTGGCCTGTGCTGCCGCGCTCAAATCCGTGCGCGTAGCCCGCGTTTACGCCGCCTGCGCCTGCGCGGCATTATAGGAGTACGTTGGGCTCTGCCTGCAAACCTCCGCTTTGGGACAGCGGTACTCGGGGTTTTAGCACCGATCCGCTGGATCGGCTCAGCGCAAACCCGCTTCCCTTAGGGAAGCCCCGAAAGAACTCACTTCTGAATTGAAACGGCGCAGGGAATTCCCTGCGCCGTTACTTAATAAATATTTCAGATAATAACAGTCAATGTCCCGCGGCCTTCCCCTGCTCGCGATATTTGCGGCAGGTGGCCTGCCCGCCCCGGATATGCCGCTCCGCCTTGTTCACATCCAGCACCCGCCGGACCTCCTGCGCCATTGTCGGGTTAATGGCCACGAGCCGCTCGGATACGTCCTTGTGCACGGTAGATTTGCTTACCTTGAATATCTTTGCGGCGTCCCGCACGGTGGCGCCGTTTTCCACAATGTATGCGGCCACCTGTAAGACCCGTTCCTCTATATACGCATCGGATGTCCTTCCCCATCCCCAGTCCGCGCCGCCCTGTTTTGTACGCATGCACTCTACCCCCTCGAACAAGCTTAGTTAAACGTATGTAGGGGGTGGGGGGAATATGTCACAGCGGATGTCGGAAAAGAGATTCATAAGGGAAAAGGAATGATTGCCCGCAGGAACCGAAAAAGCAAACCGGACGAAGTGTTCAGCTGCTTCCGGGGCAAGTACCTTGCGGTGGACACGAACCCTGTTGTGCTGAAAGGCGAGTGGAACCATGGCCACATGGTGCTTATTGAATTCCCAGACCAGGCCGCGTTGAAGAGTGGTATACATCGCTGGAATACCGGAGTATAAAAAAGCACCGCCTGAACGGTGCTAAATGCGATACGGTTTTGGTGAGGGGTTAAAACCCTTACGCCGTCTCCAACTTCCCGGCCATCCCTGCCGCCGACTGGGCAAGCATGACGATCAGCTCCACGCACGCGTAGAACCCGAACACGATGTCGTTCAAAAGCGTCTGCTCGGCTTTTAAATATCTCTCTTGCAGGCGCTCAAACCGCGCGAACATTTCGTCCGCGCTCAAACCCTCTTCAGCCCTTGCCAGAACGGTGAGTTCTTGAATGGAATCATAGTTTTCCCTGAAGTACCGCGCCAGAGCAATTTCATACGCCGTGTGCTTGCGCGGGTCTTCCTTAAAGCGCGGGCTGTGGGCGTGGCAGAAAAAGTCCGTATAAAAATGGCACAGCATGCCAAGGCGCAGCGCATACCGGGCACGGCGCTTTTGGGGTTCAAAGCTGAGCGGCAAGCGAAGCAGAAGCTTTTGCGTCAGCTTCTTGACATGGTCGGTACTGTACTTTAAAAAATGGGGTCGGCTCAAAAAGGAGGGCAAATAATCCGGCAGTACGTTGCCTAGAAGGAACCGGCGCCTGTCCAGCGCCACTTGGAAATACTGCTCCGCATATTCGAGTAACAATCCGCCCATAAGCAGATGGGATGTCTTTTTCAATCGTTCACACCTCAAGTTCGTCACATCAAAATTAACACGAAATTTGTCGAAAAGTCCAGACCAAATTTCTGTCAATTCCTGTACAAACCGGTTAAACAGTATGGTTTACCCGAAGCACTTTCCACGCGCCCAGCTGTTGATCATACAAAAGCTCAGTAATTCCGCAGAAATCAATGTGGAACAGTCTGCGCTTATATACGGGAAGGCCCAGTATGTGGCAGAGCAACAAACGGATATATCCTTCGTGGCTGATGAGCAAGCAGTCCTCGTCCCTGGCGATGAGATCGCGCAACAAATCCGCCTGCCGGGCCTTGACCTCCTCCCCGGTTTCGCCTTCCGGAAAACGGACGTCCATTTCCCCGCCCATAAAATCCCGCCAGAACTCCGGATAGTGCGCTATGATCTCCTCATCCGTCAATTGCTCGATGACGCCGTTGTCTATTTCGTTGAGCCTTGCGTCCACAATAGGCTTCAGCCCCAGCCGTTTTGCTACGGGTGCCGCAGTCTGCGCCGCGCGCTGGTATTCGCTGACGTATAGTTTTTTCACCGGATGCACGGCGAAATACTCCGCAAGCCGCAGGGCATTTTCTTCGCCCTCCACGGTGATGGGGAAGTCCTGGTGCCGAAGGCACTCGTTGTAGTAGGAGGGGGTACTCTCCCTGTTTCCGTGCCGCACAATGTAAAGGCGCATGCAAACCTCCAAATGTTTTTGGGTTCTAAGGGGCTTGCCTCAGGGAAGCGGGTTTGGTGCGCTGTGTGCAAAACCGATCCAGCATCGGTTTTAGAACTCCGGGTACCGCTGTTTACGGCTCTAAGCGGAGCGTTGTAGGCAGACCCTCCAACGCATTTTATTTAAGCAGCATAAAGGGGACTGCTGCTGCAATCCCCTTAAGTAACGAATCAGCCCTTCGCGGACTTCAACCGCATTTCCTTGTTCAGCACCCGCTTGCGCATGCGGATGTTTTCCGGCGTCACTTCCACCAGCTCGTCATCCGCAATGAACTCCAGGCACTGCTCCAAGGAGAGCAGGGTAGGAGGCGTCAGGCGAAGCGCTTCGTCCGAACCGGAGGCGCGCATGTTGGTGACATGCTTTTTCTTGCACACGTTCACCACAATATCGCCCGCCTTGGCGCATTCGCCAACCACCTGGCCCTCGTACACCGGGATGCCCGGGCCCACAAAGAGCCTGCCGCGCTCCTGCGTGTTGAAGAGGCCGTACGCGGAGGTGTCGCCCGTTTCATGGGCAACCAAGCTGCCGTGCGTGCGCTCGGGCAGCTCGCCCTTGTAGGGCGCGTAGCCGTCGAATATATGGCTCATAATGCCGTTGCCGCGCGTATCGGTGAGAAGCTCGCTGCGGTAGCCCATAAGCCCGCGAGCGGGGATAGAGAACCGTAACCGCGTGCCTTCGTCGCTTGCGATCATATCTACAAGCTCTGCTTTTCGGGAGCCGAGCTTTTCCATGACCGCGCCCACAAACTCCTGCGGCACATCCACCGTAAGCGCTTCCATGGGCTCCAGCTTTTCTCCGTTTTCGCCTTCCCGGTATATAACCTTGGGGCGCGTCACCGCGAACTCGTAGCCCTGCCTGCGCATGGTCTCAATTAATATAGAAAGGTGCAGTTCGCCACGGCCGCAGACTTCGAACGCGTCCGTCGAGCCCGTTTCGTTCACGCGCATGGAGACGTTGGTCATCACTTCGCGGAACAGGCGCTCCCTTAAGTTTCGGCTGGTTACATACTTGCCTTCGCGCCCGGCGAAGGGGCTGTCGTTGACGACGAAGAGCATGGAAACCGTAGGCTCGTCGATATGCACAAACGGCAACGGCTCAACCGCATCCAAAGCGCAGGCGGTCTGGCCAACGTTCAGGCCTTCCACGCCCGCAACGGCCACGATATCGCCCACGGCGGCGTCCTCAACTTCAATGCGCTTCAAGCCTTCAAAGTGGTAGAGCCGCGTCAGTTTCGCGTCCTTTTGCGCGATACCCCCGCCGCACAAAACCATCTGCATGTTGCGCCGCGCGGTGCCGCGCACAATGCGGCCCACGCCGATGCGGCCTACGTACTCGTCATAGTCGATTGTGGAGAATAAAATCTGCAGGGGGCCGTCCGGGTCGCCTTCCGGTGCGGGGATGGCGGAAAGTATGGTATCGAACAGAGGCTGCAAGCTATCCTGAAGTTCTTCCGGCCCCATACCAGCCTGCCCGTCGCGGGCGGAGGCGTAAACCACCGGGAAGTCAAGCTGCTCCGCCGAAGCGCCAAGGTCCATGAACAGCTCCAGCACTTCGTCCACCACTTCGAGCGGCCTTGCACCGGGTCTATCCACCTTATTGACGACGACGACAGGGATTTTATTGAGTTCCAGCGCCTTTCTTAACACAAACCGTGTCTGCGGCATGCAGCCTTCAAACGCGTCTACCAAAAGAAGCACGCCGTCCACCAGCTGCAGGATGCGTTCCACCTCGCCGCCAAAGTCCGCGTGCCCCGGCGTATCCACAATGTTGATGCGTACGCCTCGGTAGGAGACCGCTGTGTTTTTACTTAATATCGTAATGCCGCGCTCGCGCTCAAGATCGTTGCTGTCCATCACGCGTTCCTGCACCTGTTCGTTGGCGCGGAACACGCCGCTTTGCCTTAAAAGCTGATCCACCAAAGTGGTCTTTCCGTGGTCTACGTGCGCGATAATCGCGACGTTTCGTATTGCCTGGTTCTGCATTCTTCCCTGTTTCACCCTGATTTCGTAGATTGCGCGCCATATCGGCGCGACACTACATTATAAAACAGGAACGCTAAATGTGCAACTTAAAATACAAAGGACTTGCAAATTCCCGCCTTGCCGGTTTAAGTGGGGCAAAGGGCAGGTTACACCACGATATCAAATTCCCCGACGTCCGCGTGCTCAAAATACCGCGCTAGGTCATAAGGGGCGTATACGCCGTGGTTCGTTACCACGCCGGAAACCAGGTGTGGCGGCGTGATGTCAAATGCCGGGTAATAGCCTTTCACGCCCTCCATCGTGGTTTTTGTGCCCATTGCCTGCAGCGTAAACGCAGGGTCCCGCATTTCGATGTGCACGCTGTTGAGGTCGGGGTGGCTCTTTTCCGGCGCGCCCGTCACAAAGTAGGGGATGCCGAGGTGCTTTGCAACGATTGCGATCTGGAACGTGCCCACCTTGTTTACCACATGCCCGTCCATGCAAATAACGTCCGCTGCGGAGGTGTATACGTCTATTTTTTCTTGCTGCATCGCAAACGCGGGCATATTGTCCGTAATCACTGTCACCTCGAACCCCATATTACGCACCACGCTTGCCGTGAGCCGCGCACCCTGGAAATAGGGGCGGGTTTCCGCACAATATACCTTCATGTCCTTGTTACGATTGCGGGCGACTTTGAGCATCTGCCCCACGATTGTTTCCCCGAAGCATTGCGTCAGCACCTTGCCATTGTTCGGGATCATATCCACGAGGTACCCCGCTACGCGCTCGATTTTGTCGTACCTGTGGTTGTTGGTCAGAATTGCATGGTTTACAATCGCGGCGCTGACGTCTTCGCCCGAAAGCAGCGCCTCTTTCGCAGATTCCAAGCACCCGGACGTAATGCGCCGCATGCGGTCCTTTGTGGTGGGCCGCGCGTTGGATATGGTTTCTGCTGCTTGTTGTAAATAGGAAAGCTGCTCTTTTTCGGGCTTCTCCCGGCATTCGTATGCCGCAAGCGCCATGCCCATTGCTCCCGCGGTGAACGGCCCCGCGCTCTGAGTCACCATGTCAGTGATGGCCTTGGCTACCTCGCCATGGGTAGCACATGTGACATACTCCACTTTTGGGTAGATCCGCCTGTCTAATATACGGACCTTGCCGTTTTCATACCATGCGATATTCTCATATTGCAGCAGGAACGCAAGGCCG
>JAEYSE010000063.1 GCA_023435025.1 Bacillota bacterium | reverse complement strand
CACGAAACCCGGCGCGGCATTTTCTATTAATGCAAGTCAATGATGGTTTTACAAGTCAATTTCCTGAAATATCATTAGTTGTAATTGTTTTCAACCTCATCATAGCAACTTATAATAAATACAAGTTCACATTTGGTTCACAAAAATTTTATATTAAGCGCGTTGGAATGTCCCACTGAGGGTCCCAACAGTAACGACCATGAAAGGGTGAAATGCATGCAAAAAGGACCACGCTACCTGGTACTCCTACTATTGCTTCCCGTTTTCCTCATTGCAGGCTGCGCAAGCAACACGTACGCCGAACTCGACGGCGACCTCGCGCTGATGAAGGAGAACATAACGAAGACGGAAGAAATCTCTATTAAACTTGTGGAGATCTGCAACGACCAGATCGAAGACGCCGAATCATACTGGAAAGCGCATGACGAAGCGCTCCAAAACGGGGAAGAATTCGACCCCGAGGACAACTATGACGAGGTAAAAGCAATATACGACGATCTCACGCAGCAAATCAGGCTGCTTGAAGAGATCATCGGATCCTATACACCTTCTTCTACTGGGGAGGGCTCGTTTGACAAGACTACTGCGGTATACACGCTATACCTTGGTGATATTCGTCAATCCGCCGCGGATATGAAGCTGGTGTTCGATTATTATTTCGCCATGCGCGACGCGCTGGAGCCGTTTGACAGCTTCTCTTATGCGGAGAACACCACCGGCTATACCGATTACGCCCTCATGGCCGGGCAGCTTTCTCAGGTGATTTCACAGACCCAGCAAGCGCTCAAGGAGGTCGAATGCCCGCCCTTTATGCAGAGCAGCCATGACGCGCTTTTGATCCGCATCGACGAAATGCAGGGCTTCAGCCAGGACTTTTCTTTAGCGGTTCAGTTGGGCGATGTTCTGCGCATGGCCTCCTCCGTCTATCGGTCGGACCGCATCAGCAAGCTAATTGACCAAAGCGACCGCAAACTGGACGACGACTTCTCCATGCAGTTCCAGCACGCCGCGGACCGCCTCAACGACCGCGTAGCGACCATGCGGAAGGAACTTCTTTCCAACATAGACATCCTGCAAAAGGCAACAGCCTAAGGGAGGGAAAATAGATGCATTGCACGAATTGCGGCAACCGGTTGCCAGAATCCGGTAAATTCTGCCCTGCCTGCGGCGCGCCCATGGCTGCGCAACCAGCCCCGGAGCAGGAACCCGTTCATCAGGCTGCTCCGACTGAACCGGAATTTCAGCAGGATGAACCGACAGCCCCTGCGCCTGCCACGGCTCCGCAGGAGAACGCATACAGGCCAACAAGGCCCCCGGAGCAGGAGCTTGTGCGCATGCCGCCCCAGCCCATACAGCCCGTGCCCGGGCCGCAGCATCCGGTACAGGCCCCGGGTGCGAGCATCCCTATTATGATTACGCCGCCGCCTCAGAAAAAGCGTTCCGCGCTTCCGTCCATACTAATTGCCGCAGTGTTACTGATAGGCGGAGCAGCGGCATTCCTGCTGCTCAACGGAGGGGCCGGAAAGAAACTGCCCGAGGTCACCTACACCGACTTTGCCGCAGTGACCGCTCCCAAAATCGAATACACGGTGCAGGAGGCCATATTCCCCTCCTTGTACCGGACTCTTGATTCCGTGGTGACGCTTACCGGCTCCAACGAAGTTGGTGAGCGCGATGTGCTGATTCATGTGGAGATACCCGGCTTTACACAGCCATATGAGCAGACGGCGACGCTTAGCCGCCAGATCACCAAAATCGACATCCATCCGCCGCTGCTTACCGGCAACCTGAACCTCAATACCGAGAAGGACGCACAGGTCGTCGTATCCGTCAAGGATATGGAAACGGATAAGGTCCTGCTGCAGGACAGCAGGAATATCCGCATCATGAGCAAGTACGACGCTGTCTGGTGGACCGAGGAGATGGGCGACAGCAACATAGACAACATACTTGCCTGGATGACGCCGGACTCCGCAAACGTATTGGAGTTAAAGCGGCAAGCGATTGATTACCTCGACTATGTCTCCGGCGGCGCCGCAAACTCCTTTGTTGGATATCAGGATTACGGCATCTGGGAAAATCCAATGTGGAATACCTGGCTTCAGGCGGTGGCCATACAGGGTGCCATGAGCGATATCGCGCTGATCCGCTACAACAACGCAGCATTCTCCATCAGCACAGATGCCCAGCAGCGCGTTATGCTGCCGGAGGACGTCATGGAAAGCAAGAGCGGCATCTGCATTGAAACCTCTCTGCTGATGGCGTCGGCCCTGCAATCCGCAGGTATGCACGTGATGCTGATCTTCCCGCCGGGGCATGCGCAGGTGGCAGTGGAGGCCATGCCCGGCACAGGCGAGTACTTCCTGATTGAAACAACCACGCTTCCCATGCCCATGAATGAGGAAGCCTGGGATCAAACCGTCATGTACCTCAGCAAGGACCAGTGGCAGGGATATATAGACGGCACCGCCGAGTATTCATACGGCGAATGCTACGTGCTCGACTGCGACCTTGCCCAGAAGCTCAACATACTTCCCATGAGCAACTGATTCCCCAATTCCAGGCTGATCCAGCGCAAAACAGGCCGCGCGGCGCGCGGCCTGTTTTTTCTATATTTACCCTTCCTATACGCGGCAAAAAAAGGCTTGCAAAGCGGGAACGCTTTGAGCTATAATATCATCGTTGCCCTGAAAAACAGACATGCTGATGTAGCTCAGTCGGTAGAGCACCTCATTGGTAATGAGGAGGTAGGCAGTTCGAATCTGCTCATCAGCTCCAAACAAAAACAGCACCCATATGGGTGCTGTTTTTGTTTGGAGCTGATGTGTATTTGTATTGCCCACTTTCGCAAATTTCAATGATTGGTAATGGGGTTGAGGCCGGTGCTAAAGAGCAGCAAACGATCCAGTGGATCGTTTGCAGGCCGAAACGGGCATACGCTCGCGGATGCCCCGGGCCGAAGACACAGCCGAGCGCCCGCAGTGCGGGGAGGAACGAGGCGAGAGTCCAGTGAGAAAAGGAGCGGAAGGAACCCACCCCTGCGGTGACGCGCCGCGACTATTTCGAACTGTGGGCGGGTAGGCAGTTTGGAGCTGATGTGTATTTGTATTGCGTGTGTTCACTTTGAGGCACCATATCCGTGTCTAGCCTAGGACGCCGCTGAAAATCGTGCCTTGTCCCCCACTTCACTTTTTTTCATTCCAGCCTTCTTCTTGCATTACTCAACAACGCCACCCGAAAATGATACGTTGAATATGGTATCGACGATGTACTGCGCAATTCCTTTAAGCTTGCCGGCGTCATCGACAAGCACCTGATCAAACTTTACGTTGCCCGGCAGGGCATAACGGACACGCCTTTCCACGCAGCCGACTACATAATTATGCACGTATCCGAAACCGCTTAGCGACGCATAATCGATGATGACCTTCTCCGGCAAGAAAATGTTAATCACATTGGCGACGGCGATACCCAGATATTCAAGACACTGGTCAACCGATGCACGAATCGCATCATTTTTCTCCACCTGCTCAAAGGCCCCTGCCAAGCTGAGACCTCCATCACCGGCTGCTATCCGTGCGCCCGCAATGATGCGGCCTGGCGAGCACATCAGCTCAAGACAGCCCCTGTTGCCGCAAAAGCACAGCTCACCGTCCTTTTCTACCGTGGTGTGCCCAATCTCGCCCACAGTCGAGCGGTTCACCTTCCCACGGCAAATCTGGATTGCGCCCACACCGCCGTCGAGGTCCAAAAACACAACGTTCCCCAGCTCTGAAGAACCTGTTGAGGCACAGCCGAACAGCGCGTTCGAGGTAGATACGTTAAAAACCACCACCGGCAGCCCAACATCCTCTTCAATCTGCTGTTTTAGGAACGAGACCTCCCACTCCAAGCCCGCCGACAAAACGTATTCGCCATCGTTTAAAACAAGACCGGATACGGCGACCCCTACTGCCAGAGTTGTCTGGGTCGCGTGCCCCTGCACGAACGCCTTGACCTCCGCCCTGAGCCGTTCCGTATTAAACGCCGAACCCGTGTCCACAATGCTTTTCACGACTGTGTGCTTGGCCGCGCCACTCAGATCGGTCAGTGAAATCACCACCCCGGCCGTCCCGACCCGCACGCAGACCACATCGTAGGCGGTGTACTTATACTTTAGCAGGGTTGCCTTTCTGCCGACCTTGCCATCTTCTTCGGTCTCCGCCTCATCCACAATGTCTTTCGACTTCAGATACGCAACAATGTTGGTGATAGACGCTAAGCTAAGGCTCGTCCGACGGGCGAGGGCGGGTCTTGTGATGCCCTCCGCCCGCCTTATCTCATCGAGCACCCTCAAGCGGTTCGCCCTCTGCATCAGCTGCTTACTCGGTGCAGACTCGTTTACAACCATTTATTTGCCTCTCATCTCTCTTATAGACGCGAGCACTGCGTCCGCCATGTACTCAAGCTGGGCTCCGCTCAGGCCGTAAATCGGAAGATGAGTGAACCGTCTGTAGAAAACCTCTTCACAAACCGGACATTCCTTGG
Source organism: Bacillota bacterium (assembly GCA_023435025.1). GTDB lineage: Bacteria > Bacillota > Clostridia > Christensenellales > CAG-138 > JAEYLA01. The sequence goes on along the minus strand of JAEYSE010000063.1, from coordinate 15,669 downwards.
CAATCGCATCGATGTCGTACCCCATGTCCTCCACAACCTTAAAGCGATACAGCGGACCGAAGTGCGGAATGTTCGTGATGCCTTTTTCGGTAAGCAGTCGCTTCAGTTCCTGAATATCGCCGCCTGCCTTGTCAGGGTCAATTTGCAAAAGATACAGATGGAATGTCGGAACGACATCCTTGCTTCCGAGGCCCTGAGGTATAATCGCATCGTCTTCGGAAAAACGTTTGTTCAGATACTCGGCCGCCCGCCTCCGCGCCGCAATGATCTCGTTGTTGCGCTCGACCTGCAGTTTCAAGCCAAGCCCCTGAATTTCGGTTGTCGAGTAATTGCCCGCTACAAACGGATGGTACTTCCCTTTGATCGCCGTCACGTTATACAGCCACTTGTCGATCGGCGCCGAAAAATCCAAACCGAAGAAACGTGCCCGCTTCATTTCGCCTTCGAAGCCCTCGATGCTGGTGACGACGACGCCGCCCTCGCCAAACGATGTGATGTTTTTTACTTCATGGAAACTGAATGCCCCAAAATCGCCTATCGTACCGACTTTTTGTCCCTTATACTCCGCGCCGAAAGCATGAGCCGCATCCTCAAGTACCAGAATGTCGTGCGCGCGGCACAGTTTCATCAACGGCTCCATATCCGCAGGATACCCACCGATATGAACCGGAACCACCATCTTGGTCTTGGGCGTGATCTTTCTTTCCACATCCTTGACACTGATATTGACGGTGACAGGATCAACGTCGGCAAACACCACCTTTGCCCCTATGGCCAGCGGATAGGCCATAGTCGCAACAAACGTGACAGCAGGAACGATCACTTCATCGCCTGGCTGCAGATTGGCATACTTATAGGCCACCTCGAAACCGGCAGTCGCATTCGTGACAAACACACTGCCTTTTGTACCCAAATACTTGTCTACCGCCGCCTCCGCTGCTAGAACGTTATCCCCCAAGGATAGCTTTCCGGGGGGATACGAGCATTCTCCCAATTCTTTTAAGCCCTCTTCGACCTTGCTAAGCGCCGCCTGGTACCCGTCACCACTGCCCTGCATAAGAAAGCGAACCACTTCTATTACATCAGAACAATTATAGTTTTCACCCACTGCTGCCCAAGGCACCTTCGCCTCACCTGTGTTGTACCTGAAATCCGACGGTTTCTTCGCCATAACGACCTCCTGCATTTTTGTTTATAATTCGTCCTGCAAAGCGCGCCCCCGCGTAAATTTCGACCAACCCACTACATCAGCGTGTCACAAAGTGTTCTCAAAAAATTAATTTATTCACTGAATGAAATATATATTTACTTTAACCAAAAGTCAATACCACAGGCCATTATTATCTTTGGCCAGCAGAGCGTAACCACCAAAGAAATTAATTTTCATCTAGGCGGGGGCCAATCGCAAGCGGCATGAATGGGTATTGCGTATTCTCCAACCACAAGACACACCAAAAAGGGTTTTCAAGATTGAAAACCCTTTTTGATTTCTGTGGTTGCGCCTGTATCTTGGCAAAAGCATTTTTTGCGCTTATTTCACCACAATTCCACTGACGGATATAGCATCAAAATGCAATGTCACATTGGAACCCGGCTTCACCAACCCGTTTCGATTATAGAGCAGAAGATTACCTGTATATTGGGATTTTGCGTGCATTGTCTTGATTGCACCAAATTTGGGAATCCTCAATATATGGATCGCTTCACCGGTTTCTTCATGTGTGAGGAAGATATTGCAGTCCGGACTTAGCTGATCTGGCCGTGAAAACCAGTATCGAACATCTATGAGATTCCCGTCGCCACTCAGTCTTGCTTCATAGACGCCAATTTCCGGCTTGCGAAGCCGATAAAAGAACCGATACAGCAGACCTTTAACAGATGTTTTCATATCCACCCTCACACTTTCAAATTACCGCCCTGCTGGAGCATCTGTCTGAATAAAGGTAAGCTGCCCCCCGGGATACATGCTGATTACGGGATTCGCCAGCGTATTGGTATTCGTAACTTTATAATCATCGTGATTATGCATGGGATAAAATTGGGGCAAGAAGTCACCCTCCTCGCATAATTCAACATAGTTTACATAGTTCGTATTCTCGCAATCCACCGGCTCAGTGGGTATCTGGGCGATCAAAGTTGGGTCAATCGTCTCAAGTTTAGCGATCTGGGAGCAAAGTCTGCCAGGACCCTGTAAAATATATTTACCGTAAACCGGGCGCTTATTGTCGGCTGTCAATAAAAGATCATGGGTTTCTCCGGAGCCAATCGTTGCGGTAAATCCCATTTCCGTAACGGGCATCCCATGCATGGTCATCCCCGTATTCATTAAAAGGAAGGGGCTGATATGGGCGTCTTTGCCGATTACCGAGAAATGCCAGCCATGGATGTGCCAAGGCACTACCTGGTATCCCATGTTAACCATTCTGAGTAGAAATTTCTGGCCGGTTGTAACATGGACATAGGATTCATAGTTGATCTGTCTAAGATGTATGCTTTCATTTTCTCCGGGCGTCTGCGGATGCGGAAGCAACGTATCTGGAAAAGCGCGTCCGTTTACCAGCCAGAAGTCAGGCTTAAAGTTTGATGCATTGTATCCGGTCCCCGCGAGCACTGATTGATGCCAGGCCAAATCAATATCAGAAAGCAGCAGCAAATACTCCTTGTCAAAATACGTGTTGACGTCGTTGTATGCGAAGTTTCTGTGGCTGGCATTTCTAGGAATCTGACGTTGCTTCTCACCGTCTAATTCCCACCATCCTTCACAGTTCTGCGTAATTCCGGCTTTTTTCAGACTTTCTACGGAAGGATAAATAACAAGCCCGCCATACATACCCATCTGTACATGCTCGTGTGCCTCCACATGACAGTGGTACATCATGGTTCCCGGGCCCTCGGGTTTAAAGTAATACGTTGCTGATGGTGGTATAGGCTCATTCATCCACATGGGCACTCCAAAAGACGTCTCCGGAAAGCCATCAAGCTGTGTTGCTACATGCGCACCATGAAGGTGAATAGTGTGCGGATCCATAAGTCCGGATTCCGGCATTCCCAGGTTAATAAGCGTTACATAAAGCTGGTCTCCGACTTCCGCCCATATCATTGGAGACGGGATGGAGGCCGTGCTGGTGAGTCCCCTCAAATACGTATGGTTTGCAGAATTGGTCCAATCCAGTTTATTGTTTTCATAGCTAGTTCTGCCTTGTTCTATTACCCGAAACAATCCTCCAACAAAGCCAAATATATATACTTTTTGACGCGTCGATTCAGACGGACAAAGTTCGTTTGTCGTAGGCAACTCAATAAATCCGTCTGTGGCTAGCAAGACGTAATGCCGAATGGCCATACTTCATTCCTCCTTATATATGCTGCTTAAGGCTCGCCATATATTGATTTTTATATTAATATATGCATGGCGGTCTTCCTCTGCGAGTATATACAATAAATTGAGTAACAATTGGCCATCGGAGATGCTTTTGAATAAATATTTTTTAAAATGAAAGATACTTGTTTTTTTGTGTGTAAGTCAGCGTATGGTCATTTGGATAACCGGGTAGTTTAAACATAATCTACACTTCAAATTTCTGTTTGTGTATGAGCCAAGTTTAGGCCGACTTGGGTTATTTTAAAATGCAAAGTTCCACTACCTGCAATTTGCATGCAATGTTTCATTTGGTATATTTGTTTAATACTGATTTACCATTACAGAATGAATCGTACAATAACGGTTACCAATGAGTCTGTCGAAAGCCTATAGACTGCACCAGTCAACTTCACGATTTTCAATAATCAAATCATTATTACCAAGTATATCCCCAAGTAATACGATTGGAAACGGGCCGTTAACCGAGCTCGTATGTCGACACCCTCTTGCTGGTGGCGTGCTTCGGCGGTTGTGCGCGCTCCCAAAGCGGAATCACGATCTTCAATGTGAATATCCCATCCTTCGCCTCAAAAGCACAGTAACCGGCGTGTCTTTCCACAATCAATTTGATGCTTTTGGCGCCAAAGCCGTGGCCGGGCCGGGAGCTTTCCGGAAGTCCATCTTGCATGATAATGGTCCCACGGTAAGGATTGCTGATATAGATGAGCAGCTTATCCTTGTAGGGCTGACAGTTGATGCGTATCGTCGGCTGCGTGTCCGCACTCACTTGCGCAGCTGCGGAAACGGCGTTCTCTAGGCTGTTGGATAAAAGCGCGCATAGCTCCGTATCCGTAAGCGGCAGGGCGGCGGGGAGGGTTACCTTCGCGCTAAAAAGCACATCCCGCTCCTTTGCTTTGGTGGCAAAGGAAGATAATATGAGATTGACGGCGTTGTCTTCGCAGTATTGTACCGGTACGATTTTATCGATTCCGTCCTGCGTTTGCCGAATGTACTCGCCCGCCTTGGAATAATCCCCCGCCGCAATGTAGTTGCTTAAGAGGGATAGGTGATGCCGCATATCGTGCCGATAGATCGCCGTCTGCTGCTGCACCTGTTGTAACGCGAAAATTTCGCTTTCCGCTCGTTCCGATTGTGATGCAAGCATGGCGTTATCCATTTCCAACTGATTGCGGCGCTGCATTTCCACATGGTAAACCGAAACAAACGCCACATAGAAAAGCGCCATGGCCGCAGGAAGAGATTCGGTTACCATCCGGACGCCAGCATATAAGGCGTCGGTATAAACGGTAGTGGCATAGTCAAACAGATAGTAAAACAAAGGTAGGCCGCCGAATAGAAAAAGCGATCGCTTGGAGTAGGTCATTGCGCGGTAAGCGGGCATAGTGAAATACCGCCGCAAAAAGAAATACAATGGGGCAAGCGAGAGTATATAACCAATCTGATAGGCCATATCTGCATCGAATATGTAGAGTGTGAGTGTCCCGATCCAGCGAGGCAGTTGGCAACAAAAATATGCCGTCAAAACGCTTGCCAGCGCCACGCCCCATGGTTTTTTGAATATCAATACCAGCATGAGGAAAAGTGGGAAGTGGGAGATGAGCGGATAGAGCTTTTTAGTATGTGCAAGCCCCCAAAGGGCATAGCTTAGCATCTGAGCCACAAAAATAATTATGCTCAGCACCGCTACCGCACGTCGTTCCTTTTTTGAGGCACAGCCGCCTGAAAAGGCGATTGTAAGAAAAATGCCATACAACAAAACTAACCCATAGTTGATCAGACCCAGAATCGCCATCACTCCACCCCCTTTTCTGTGAACAGTTGATCCATATATGCCTTGCGTACCTGCGCGTAAAGCCTGCGTGATATGGGAACTACTCTGCCCGTATAGGTCAAAATATCCGTCGTGCGCAACTCCTGAATTTGAAAAAGGTTCACGACAAACGCACGGTGCACCCGGATAAATTCCGGCCTTTGCAAAAGCGTTTCCTCATAGTCCGAAAGCGGCGCGACCAATTCTTTTACACTGCCATCCGTCAAATGAAAGCACAGCGTCCTGTTCATTACCTCTACATAGGAAAGTTGCGAAAACAACAGCTTGGCACAGCCGTTCTGGAACTTGATGGACAGGCTTTCCCCCGGGTTTTGCGCGGCGCGAAACAGCTTGTCCAAAATGGGAAAGAGTGTGTCTGCCGTCACAGGCTTCAGAAGGTAAGCGCACGCTTCCACCGAATAGCTTTCCACAGCAAATTCAGGCGACGAGGTCAAAAAAGCGATCTTTATATTCTCATTGAACGCTCTGATCTCACGTGCAAGCTGCATCCCGTTTAGAAACGGCATCATCACGTCTAAAAGCAGAAGATCAAAACCGCCCTCACGCACATCCTCCAAAAGCGAAACGCCATGTGAATAGACCTTATAGGTAAAACCAGCCTTTGTTTTTTGCCGGTATGCTTCAAGCAGTTTTGATAGTCTGTCGAGCTCGTGTGAATTGTCGTCACAAGCCGCAATACGCATATTCTCAAGATCTCCATTATCCAATAAATATCCATATTAATCATACCATACTCCCGCACCTTATGTCCCATCACTCACGTTACCGTTTACAACAAAAACCACTACCGTTCGTGCAGAAAACGGTTTTAGCGGCAAAAAACCGCTATGCTTGGATGGTGGCAGCGTTGAACAAAAACGCTGCAAAAAAACTTAGGAGGAAATTTTCAATGCAAAAGAGCAACGGGTTTCTCAAGGTTGCGGGTATCCTCATGATCATCGGCGGCGTATTTACAATCATATTCTCAATCCTTGCGGTGATCGGCGTAGGTGCACTTGCGGCTTCGCTTGGCGCAGAGGTCGATATGGGCTTGGTGATGGCATCCGCGATTCTGGGCCTTATCAGCGGTATTGTCAGCTTTATAGCCGGTATCATGGGTACAAAAAATGCCAATAAGCCCGAGAAGGCAATGACATGCATCGTTTTCGGCGGTTTGACCGTGCTGTTGTCTGTATTGGGCAGCATTTTGAACGTTGTTGCCGGCAGCCAATTCAGCGTGGTTGGCTTGATTACAGGTTTGCTTGTCCCGGCCCTCTATTTAATAGGCGCTTTTCAGAATAAAAAGAGCGCCAATAGTGTGCAGGCAGCGTAAGTAACGGATATGCAATTGAAAGGAACACCTATGAAGAAATTACTTGCGCTCGGCTTGGCCTTGGGGTTGACCCTTGCTTTTACCGCTTGCGGTGGAACCGATAAAGGCGGCGATGCCGATGGGCTCACCGTATACGAAGCCGGTTCTGTTTCCATTGCGCTGCCCTCCGATATGCAGCCTGTTGAAGCATCCGCAGGCTATACGTTCCAGGGAGAGGGTACTGCCGTTACGGTTAGCGATGTGCAGGACGTTGCGGAATCGGCCGCGGACATTACGGAAGACTTTTTTTACAGCAATGCCGAAAACAACGGTATGAGCAATGTGACCGTATCCGGTTTTGCCAATGATGTGACCGTGGGCAGCGGCACGGCGGCCATAGCCACCATCAGCGGTGAAACTTCAAGCGGCAAAACAGTAACCATCGTTATGCTTTACTGCTTCCCTGCAGAGAACCAAATGCTCGTCATCAACCTCCTTTACGGAACCGGCGCGGGTACCGCGCTGGAGCAGAACATAGAGGCTGTTATCGACAGTATCACGTTGAACTGAATAAGCGGATACGGCGGGCAGGCATGTTTGCCTGCCCGCCGCAGGATTAAGGAGATCGCGTACATATTATGAAAAAATTCTTATCTCTTTTGCTGGCCGGCGCACTCGCGCTCGCTCTTTTTGCCGGTTGCAGCGGTAACACGGAAACACCCGCAGCCCAGGTAGTGGAACCCCCTATTCAGACAGCATCGGCAGAGGCTGAAAATATCAGACTCAGCAACCCCGGCGGCGATACATGGACGATACTTGTGTATCTGTGCGGCACGGATTTGGAAACCAATGGCGGCTATGCTTCGATCAATGTGCAGGAAATGGCACTCGCCGCCCAATCGGACAAGGTGAACGTTATCTTTGAGACGGGTGGTACGCAGCAATGGGCCATCGAAGGAATCGACCCGGGCTTAACGCAACGCTGGAAAGTGGTTCCCGAAAACATCGAGTTGGTGGACAGTCTGCCCCTCGCCAACATGGGCGAGGCGCAAACGCTGGGAGACTTCCTCAAATGGGGCGTTGAAACCTACCCGGCAGACAAGTATATGTGCCTCATGTGGAATCATGGCGGCGGCAGCGTAGCGGGCATCGCGGCAGACGAACTGCATGGCGGCGATATGCTCAACCTGAAGGAACTCTCCGAAGCCTTGTCCATGGCTGGCGTGCAGTTTGAGCTGGTGGGCTTTGACGCCTGCCTCATGTCCACCATGGAAACAGCGGCGGCCTTAACGCCCTATGCGCGCTACATGGTGGCCTCCCAAGAGCTTGAACCCGGCACCGGCTGGGATTACACCGCTTGGCTCAACGCCCTTGTGGCGGATTCAACCGCGGATGGCCTTGCCGTAGGCACGACCATCTGCGACAGCTTCTATGCAAAATGCGCCGCGGGCGGCACCGAGAGTCTTGCGACATTGGCCGTTACCGACCTGTCTAAAATTCCCGCGCTTACCTCAGCTTTTGACGCGATGGCAGCTGAAATGAAAGGCTTTACCTCCGCTACGGAAAAGCTACAGCCTTTGACGCAGGCGATCGTGAGGGCGGAAAATTACGGCGGCAACAACGACAGCGAGGGGTACACCAACATGGTCGACTTGGGCGACCTGACGCTTTGCGCCGAGGGTGTACTGAGCGATACCGGGGATGCGCTTCTCGATGCCCTATTTGCGGCAGTACCCTATCATGTTGCTGGCGAGGGACGGCAAAAGAGCAACGGTCTGTCCGTTTATGTGCCTTTGGCCTTAACGCCGGGAGAGTTGGATCAATACGCCACATTGTCGGCTACCAGCGGCGAGTATTTGCGCTTCTTGGAAGGGCTGTACGATTGGAAGGTTCCCGAAGGCGTGGTGATTTTTGAGCCCGTATACCCGACGGGTGAGGAAGCATCCGCCGCGGAGCAGACTTCTTTGGAGGATGTTGAAGCCGCGCAAGCGCTCAATAGCGATGAGTTCACGCTCTCGTTCACCACCGCGCTGACCGAGGAAGGTTCCATACTCCTCGACCTGACCGAGGGGGCGGACATCGTGAGCACAGTGGCTTTCAACCTCTATTATCAGGATGATGAAAGCAATTCCCTTTGGTATCTTGGCAGCGATTTTGACATCAACGAGAACGATGAGGGAACCCAGTTCTCTGACAACTACCGCAATGTGTGGACGATCATCAACGATAATCTCTGCATGATGGTGGCGCTTGGCTTTACCGACGACTATATCCTCTACACCGTACCCGTGCAGGTCAACGGCAATCCCACCAATTTGCGCTTGCTCTACCACCGCGATACCGCCGAGTACGAGGTTATCGGTACTTGGGATGGCATAGACAGCGAAACCGGCATGAGCAGCCGTGAGGTAAGAAAGCTGCAGGATGGCGATTTGGTGGAATTCGTATTTGAGGCCTATGATCTGACCACCGGCGAGGACGCTTCCTTCGTAGGCGGCGGCTTTACCGTTGCGGGGTCTGTCATAGCAGAGGAAGCCATCCTCTTTGACGGCGTTTACTATTATCAATATGAAATCACGGATATCTTCGGCAATATTTATCAAAGCGATTTCGCGGTGCTCACCTCCGTAAACGGAGAGATCTCCGTAGAAATGTTAGAATCGTAAAAAAATGGCCCTCCGGCGGCATTTCGTTGTCGGAGGGCAAGTAAAAGCAATGGAGGCATGATTATGACGATTTTCTTGATTATCCTAGCGGCGGTCATCCTCGTGCTGGTAATGTGGTTTATCTCTACCCAGCGAACGCTTACCATGCTGGATGAGAACATCAACAACGCCATGAGCCAAATCGGCGTACAACTCTCCAGCCGGTGGGACGCGCTTTCGGCGCTGCTCGATCTCACCAAAGGTTACGCCGAACATGAGTACAAGACCTTATCGGAAACAATCAAAGCCAGGCGGCCAGTCAACGCGAAAAGCTCGCCTGCGGAGGCAGCGGAGCAGGATAATCTCTTGATCGGCGCTATGAGCCGCGTTATGGCTGTAGCCGAACAGTATCCTACGCTCAAGGCCGATCAGAGCTATGCCAAGACCATGGAGAGCGTCAACCAATACGAGGGCATGGTGCGCCAAAGCCGCTTGATCTACAACGACAGCGTGACCAAGCTCAACCGCGACATTCGCATGTTCCCCACAAGCCTCATCGCGGGCATGATGGGCTTTGTAAAGCGCGATTATCTGGAGGCAAACGAAACCAAGGCCGCCATGCCCTCTATGAAGTAACGTTATGGGAAAAATACGGTTTTTAACGTTGCTGGCGGCAGCGATACTCTGCATGGCGTTCCCGTCCTTTGCTTCTGCAGCAAATCAGGTAAGCGATATCACGGTGGAAGTTTTATTGGAAGCAGACGGCTCGGCCTACGTGCAGCAAGTATGGACCGGCGTCTTTGACGAGGGTACCGAGTGCTATTTTCCCGTAACGAACCTTAAAGACATGGAGCTTTCCGCTTTGCGCGTGGCAGATGGAAGCGGGGAGTATGCCGTGCTTGACGCGTGGGATACGGAAGCGTCCTTTGAGGAGAAAGCCCATAAGTGCGGTTTAAACAAAGTGGACGGCGGGTACGAGGTCTGCTGGGGCATTTCGGAGTACGGGGAAAACCGCTATGCCGTGGAATACCGCCTAGAGGGCCTTGCTACGGCTTATGACGATTATGATGGCTTCCTCTTTCAATTCGTGCCAAGCGGCATGAACACCGGCCCCACAGAGGTTTCGGTGCGCGTTGCGCTTAAGAACGGCTCTCTTACGGAGGAAAACGCCGCGGTTTGGGCATTTGGCTTTGACGGCCAGGCAAGCTTTACAGAGGGCGAAGTGCTAGCCTATACGGAAGAGCTGCTCACCGAGGACAACAGTGTGATCCTCATGCTCCAACTGGAGAAGGGCCTTCTTACGCCATCAAGAACGGCGGACGGCACCTTTGAAGCAATAAAGGAGCGCGCCTTCGAGGGCAGCGACTATGAAAGCGACGATGACAGCGGGATATGGCTCGTTGTGCTATCAGCCATAGCCATAGGGCTTGCCGCACTTGTTTGGAAGGGCGGCGAGGAAGGGCGCAGGGTAAATGCGCTTGCAAAAACGGCGGACTATTGGAGGGCAGCGCCCATCGGCGGCAATTTGGAGGCGTCCTTTGTTTTGGCAAGACGCTTCTATCAGGCAAACGACGATGGAAACCTTATCGCCGCCGCGCTTACGCGGCTTTTGGCGCAGGGCTGCCTTACGCCGCTAACCGATGTGGAAGCGGGGTTCATGGGCAAGGAAAAGAAAAGCGTTTCCTTAAGGCTTTCCAAGCCGCCCGTTCAAGGAGGCCCCGCCGTACGCACGCTCTATGCCCTACTGACACAAGCGGCGGGAAGCGACGGTATCTTGCAGGAAAATGAGCTTGAACTCTACTGCAAAACCAACTATACCGCCCTTCTCAATGTGATCGAGGAGGCCAAGCGGGACGGCGATGAGACGCTCATCGGCATAGGTTGCTATAAATCCCGTTCGCAAAGCACCCTCGAGGGGCTTACCGAGCTGGGCATGACCCTTTTCATGCAGATCATCGGCTACAAAAAGTATCTGTTAGACTTTTCTCTCATCGCCGAGCGCGGAGTAAACGAGGCGCTCATTTGGCAAGATTGCCTTACCTACGCTGCGCTTTTCGGCATTGGAGACAAGGTGATGGCGGAGCTTCGTAAACTCTACCCGGCGAATACGAGCCCCTACGCAGGAAGTATGGAAGCCACTTACTATATCGCCTACCGCTATCACCACGTTACCTATCAGGCCGCAAAAAGCGCTGAGGCGGCGCGGTCATCGGGCGGCGGAGGGAGCAGCTCCCTGGGTGGGGGCGGCGGTTTCTCCGGCGGCGGCAGCGGCGGCGGAACACGATAGATTAGGAGGATGGGACGATGGGACTTTTTTCAAATGAGGATAAGCCCTGCCCTGTTTGCGGCAAACCCACGCCCAAGCTGTTGGCGACTAAAATTCAGGGTGAGCCGATTTGTGGGGATTGCGCGGTACAAATTTTGGCGGACTCTGACGTGCGAAAAAGCTGGACGATGGACGACCTAAAGGAGCACCTGCGCTGCCGTGCGGAAAATAAGGAGCGGGTCGAAAACTTTCACCCCACCCGCACCGTTGATTGCGGCCGCAGTATGCTTATAGACGATGCAAACCGCTGCTTTTATTTAAAGAAGTGGTCGGATGACAACCCGCCCATATTTTCCTTCGATTCCATCACGGGCTTTGAGGTTTCCATAGGCTGGAATGTGGTGGAGCATTGGGGTAAGGGTATGTCCCGCACGCCGTATCAAGCGCCACAGCTTGGGGTACTGGGCACATTGGGCGCGCTTGCAAACGCCTTTGACCGCAATGAAGACAAGCAACGGCAAAGCAAGTCCGAAAACGTAAAGGTCATGCTGCAACTGGACGACCCTTACGTTAAGAAATACGAGCTTATGGACGAGCACGTATTCGGCAGCGACGAGCTTGAGTTTGCGCGAAAGCTTTCCATAGAGCTTGCGCGCGTCAACGCCGTGTGCGACGTGGTGGCCGCCATGGCGGGCAGCGCTTCCGCTTCGCAAGCGCCCGCCGCTCCGTCTGCAGAGCGTACCGCAGACGATATCATAAAGTACAAAAGCTTGATGGACGCGGGCGTTATCACTCAAGAAGAGTTTGACGCAAAGAAAAAACAACTGCTTGGGATTTAAGAAAAGCAAAGGCGATAAGAACCAAAACATGAACGGCATCGGCCAGCTTTTGAAGTATCCTTTAGCAACGAAGCGTTTGTAATGGGAGAATGATCCCTGCCTAACACAAACCGCCCTCGCGCGTTATATGCGCGGGGGCCGTTTGTGTTAGGATACAAACGCATCTCTCCTTTCTACCGTTTACAACAAAAACTACTACCGTTCGCGCACAAAGCGGTTTTAAGCGGCTATAAACTGCTATTCTGTAACATAACGGATTCTGTCCACAGATGGAATGACTCTGCAAAACAGTGGACAAACCCTGATTTTGATACCGAAACGGAGAGAAAACATGAAAAAATGGTTTTTAAGTGTGCTGCTTGTCCTGTGCATGGCATTTGCTTTGCTGCCGGTTTCGGCTATGGCGGAATCGTATGAAGCCCAATGGGGCGTGGCGGCCGCAGATGGTACGAAGCCTGTTGAGTGGGCAGGCAGCGGCACCCTCGCCGATGCCGTTACCTACGCAAACGGTTTAAACGGCGGCGCGGCGTATATTCAACTCCTGTCGGATTTAACCGCTACCGTGACCTTCACGCAAGGTACCACCACCCTCGACCTAAACGGCTGCACAATAAGCGGCAGCAGCAGCGGCGTCATCACACTCAACAGCGGCACACTGACCATTGCAGATAGCAGCGCTGCCAAAAACGGCAAGGTCACCAGTGCGATAGGCAATAAAGATATCGGCACGATCAATGTCAATGGCGGCAGCCTTGTTGTTGCCAGCGGCACGGTGGAAAATCTGTATAATTCAACGTACGTGCACACGATTGCCGTTACCGCTGGCAATGTAACCGTTAACGGCGGCAAGGTGGTAAGAACGAGTGATTATAGTTTCTCATATGCGATTAACAACATGGGCGGCGGCACCGTTAGTGTGAACGGCGGCGTAGTAACCGGCGGCAGTTATGCGATTTACAACAAAAGTGGCACCGTGAACGTGACTGACGGCGAAGTAAGCAGCGATAAAAGCATTGTGATTTTCAACAAGGGAACCGTGAGCATGACCGGCGGCACCGTGAAAAACAATAATTATTTTAGTTCGAATGCGATTTACAACGATGGCAGCGGCAGCGTGAGCATTGGCGGCGGCGGTGAAGTAAGTGGTTACAATGCGATTTTCTTCCCCGAATACAGCACCGGCACCGTGAGCGTGACCGGTGGTAAAGTAATCGCCACCGGTGATTATGCGATTGAAAGCCAAGGCAAAGGAAGCATAAGCGTGACCGGCGGCGAAATAATCGGCAAATCCTGTGCGATTCGCTGCTCCCAATATAGCACTGCCAATGTAAGCGTGACCGGCGGCGAACTAACCAGCACCAGCTTCTGGACGATTTTCAATTATGGCACCGGCAGCTTGAGCGTGACCGACGCCCGGGTGGAAGGCAAATCCCAAATGTATGGTGCGATTTATCACAACGGCAAAGGTAAATTCACCATCGGCGGTACGTCGGTGGTCACCAGTGCGTATAGTAGTTCCACAGCGGGCACGATATATGTGACTGGCGGCACGCTTGAAATCACCGGAGGCACGGTGGAGAATACCTCTACAGGCACCACTGGCAACGCGATTTATGCGCCAAGCGCAAGTGTATCTATGAAAAGCGATTCGCCTATTACCATCAAGGGCCCCGGTATGGCAATGACCAATGCCCCGAGCTTGACCGATACCGTTGTAAAAACAGCCGCTACGAATGTAAACGGCACAGACGGTGTTGAGACATATCAATCTAATAATATCACCGCCTACAAATACCTTGAGTTTGTGCCTGCAGTTGCAAAAATCGGCAGCACGGGCTACGCCACGGTACAAGCGGCGATAGACGCGGTTGCGGATGACCAGACCATTACGCTTCTAAAGGATACCACAGAGAAGATTGCTATTCCTGGCGAATTCACCCGCTACTTCACCCTTGACATAAACGGCAAGACGCTAAGCGGCGGCAGCAACAGCGCGGACAGCAACACCATAAGCTACAGCGGCGGCGGCGTGCTGACCATTACCGACAGCATCGGCGGCGGCAAGATAACGAAAGATGATGCACTTTCAGACAATGGCGCTGTGGTTCAAAGCAGCGGCAAAGGCAAGATCATTGTCAACGGCAAGGCCGAAATATCCGCCGATAACGTTGCGTCCTTCTACATAGCGGGTGCTGTGGCCACGGCCAACGACGTCGTGCTTGAAATAAACGGAGGTACTGTCGGCAGCCCATCTCAATCTTTCGCAATCAAAAACGACGGCATAGGCAAGGTGCTCGTTCTCGATGGCTCAATAACAGGCGAAACGGGAATATCAAGCACAAGCACCGGCAAAATAATCGTATCGGGCGGCACAATAAAGGGCAGCGAATATTGTGCGATTGTCAACGACAGCGGCACCGTGACCCTCAAAGGCGGCACGATTGAGAACCTGGATAGCGACCTCGGCGAGGCAATCTGCTGCGATCAAATCACGATCGACCCCGTCGGTGCGTTAACCGTTAAGAGCGGCACGCAGGCCCTGAGCAATGCTCCTGCTTTGCCGGAAGATACAACAAGCTACCAATGGCGCACATCAGACGAAGGAGCATTTGCCGTGGGGCCGTATGGTTGGAACTCCAGCGATACCTATTTGGAAATCCAGCCTGCCTGCAGCGTGACCTACCACCCCGGCGCAAACGGTACAGGCAGCGAAGTCACGGATAGTAAAACCCTCGATGTTGCCTTAACGTTAAGAGGTGCTACCTTTACCCGCGACGGCTATACGCAAACGGGCTGGGCAACTAGCGATGGCGACACAAAAGCCTATGAGCTTGGCGGCAGCTATACCAATAACGTAGCGATCGACCTTTACCCCGTTTGGACGCCCAACACCTACACCGTAACCTACCGCCCCGGCGCAAACGGTACGGGCAGCGATACCACGGATGCCAAGACGCACGGCATTGGCCTAACGCTACGCGGGGCGCTCTTTACGCGCGATGGTTATACGCAAACGGGCTGGGCAATTACCGGCGACGGCACAAAAGCCTTTGAATTGGGCAGCAGCTATACCGATAACACGGCCATTACCCTATACCCTGTTTGGGCGCAGAACAGGCCCGCCTCCGGCGGCGGAACCAGCCGACCCGCGGATACCACCGTGTATAACGACCCAAGAAAAACAAGCGCCACCATTTGGCTGAGCGGCAGCGGCCTTAGTGGTAACGATATTTTGGTAACAGAGGTCATCACGAGCGGCAGCAACTACAACGCCATGCTCAAGCTGGCCAATAGCGGGGATATCCTCCGCGTGTACGATATTTCCCTCAAAAGCGGCAGATCGTCCACCGGCAGCGCCATGTACCTCACGTTCGACCTAACCCGCCAATATGCCGGGCAGACGTTTACGCTGGTA
>JAEYSE010000031.1 GCA_023435025.1 Bacillota bacterium | reverse complement strand
GCGCAGTCCTTAACGCCCAAGAAGTTCGCGGCGCTTTCGGCCAAAATCACCTGCATCCGCGAAACGATGAAAGGCTGGTAATGCATGGGGTTTACGGTTGGGATCGCGGGCCTGGGGCTGATCGGCGGCTCCGCTGCAAAAGCGCTAAACGCATACGTAGATTGCCGGATATTCGGGATGGATGCGAATGAGCAAACGCTTGACGCCGCGTTACATGACGGCGTACTTACAGGCGTTTTAACAGACCAAACAATCCCGGGCTGCGATTGGATATTTGTGGCGCTCTACCCGGTGGATGCTGTAAAATGGATGGAGAAGAACGCGAAACTGATCGGCCACAAAACGGTAGTCATCGACCTGTGTGGCGTCAAGCGTAACGTGTGCGCGGGGATCGCCCCGCTTGCAAAAACCCACGGGTTTACGTACATCGGCGGGCACCCCATGGCGGGCGTGGCACGGTTTGGATACTTGAATGCGGACAAGGACCTCTTTCGCGGCGCGTCTATGCTTTTAATGCCGGAAAAAGCGCCGGATGCGGCGCTCAAAGCAAGGCTTGTTGAGCTGTTTCGCTCCATGGGCTTTGGATTTTTGAAGTGGACGCAGCCGGACGAGCACGACCGTATGATCGCCTACACGTCCCAGCTCGCGCACGTGCTTTCAAGCGCTTATGCGCAAAGCCCTTCCTCGGCGCGACACATCGGGTTTTCCGCCGGGAGCCTAAGGGATATGACGCGGGTCGCCACATTAAAGGTGGACATGTGGGCGGAACTGTTTTTAGAGAACCGTGAGTACCTGGCCGAGGAAGTAGAAGCGCTTTGTGCAAGGTTAAATAGCTACGCGAAGGCGCTGCGCGAAGATGATTATACCGCCGTATCCCGCCTGCTGCAGCAGGGTTGCGACGCGAAACGGCACATGCAGGAAGAGGAGGCGCGCTATGCGGACGGTTCCCATCCGGACATCCAGATCTTATGACGTTCTGATTGGCAGCGGGCTATTGAAAGAAGCGGGCAGTCTGCTCTTAACGGTACAAAAAAAATGCACAGCGGTGCTCGTAGCCGACTCCAATGTAGACAGGCTCTATGGCGATACCGTCGCTGCCTCTTTAACCGAGGCCGGATACGCGGTAGAGCGCTTTTCATTCCCCGCGGGGGAGGGGAGCAAGAACATCGCTACCCTTTCAGCCCTGTTGGAGTTCATGGGGGAAAAGAGGATTACGCGGACGGATTGTATCGCGGCTTTGGGCGGCGGCGTAACAGGCGACCTTGCGGGCTTCGCGGCCGCCGTGTACCTGAGAGGTATCCGCTATGTGCAGTTGCCCACGACCTTGCTATCAGCCGTGGACTCTTCCGTGGGCGGCAAGACGGCAATCGACCTTATATCGGGCAAAAACCTGGCGGGAGCGTTCTACCAGCCTTCTTTGGTTATTTGCGATACCAACGCGCTTTCTACCCTGCCTGAAGAAGTATTCCGGGACGGGCTTGCAGAATGCGTCAAGTACGGTATCATCTGGGATGCAGAGCTGTTTCAACGGCTGAAAGAGCCCTTAAACAACGAAACTCTGGAAGAGATTATCGCGCGCTGTGTCGCCATAAAGGGCGAAGTCGTCCGAGAGGACGAGTTTGAAATGGGCCTCCGTCGGTTATTAAACTTTGGGCATACTGCGGGCCACGCCGTGGAAAAGTGCAGCGGGTTTATGATCCCCCACGGGCACGCCGTAGCCATCGGCATGGCGGTCATCTCCCGCGCGGCATACAGGCGTGGGCTGTGCCCCATGGAGTGCCTGGATGAAATCGTATCCATGCTCGACCGCCAGAAGCTTCCCACTCGCTCCCCTTACCCCGCGGATGCGCTGTGCGAGGCGGCGCTTGCGGACAAAAAGCGCAGGGGCGAGAGCATCGCGCTTATTGTGCCGCGGGAAATTGGAAGGTGCGAAGTGCTGGAAGTCCCAGTCTCGGAGTTATTATCCTTTTTCAATCACGGAATGGAGGACCACGCATGCAGGCAGTGATACGGGGTTCGGTATTGGGCGGACAGTTTACCGCCGTCCCGTCAAAGTCCGACGCGCACAGGCTGCTCATCGCCGCGTCGCTTTCGGCCAACCCAACGCAGTTACGGCTTTCGAGCCGCTCGGCGGATATCGACGCGACCATTTCCTGCCTGCGCTCGCTCAATACCACAATACTGGAAACCCCGGACGGCCTCAATATATTCCCGCAGCAAAGCGGGAAACGCGAACCCACGCTTGATTGCGGAGAAAGCGGAACGACGCTTCGGCTTTTGATTCCTGTTGCCGCTGCGCGTTATGATACCATACATATGACCGGCCGCGGGCGGCTGCCCGAACGGCCCGTAGAAGAGCTTCTTAGGTGCCTGCGGGTAAACGGCACGGCAGCCAATGCCTCGCACCTGCCGCTGACGCTAAGCGGGCGTCTGCACGCGGGCACGTTTGAAATAGACGGCAATATCAGCTCCCAGTACGTTTCCGGCCTGCTGTTTGCGTTGCCACTGCTGTACGGGGACAGTGAAATTCGGCTTCTAAGCCCGCTCGAATCGTCCGGCTATGTGGAACTCACCAGGGCAACGCTCGCCAAGTTCCACATACAGACTCATCCTCGTCCCAATGGTTTTTTCGTGCCCGGCGGTCAGACCTACCGCTCGCCCGGCTCCGCCGCTGTGGAGGGGGATTGGTCCAACGTAGCGTTCTTCCTTGTGGCCGGGGCACTGCATGCGCCCGTTTCCTGTACCGGGCTTTCCACCACCACCCACCAGCCCGATTTTGCGATATTGGAGCTGCTGCAGCGCTTTGGAGCGAACGTGGAAGTGCTGGAGGAGGCCATCCGCGTTTCCCCGGGAGAGCTCCGTGGAACCACCGTGGACGTTTCAGAGAAGCCCGATCTTGTGCCCATACTCGCTGTGCTGGGCGCTTGTGCCAGAGGGCAAACCCAGCTTATCAACGCGAAGCGCCTGCGTCTGAAGGAAAGCGACCGCCTGGCCACCACCACGCAGATGCTGCGCGCGATGGGCGTTCGCATAAAAGAACTTGAGGATGCGCTGATCATCACCGGGGACCCGGATAAACTCAGAGGCGCCAGTGTGGACTGCTGCAATGACCACCGCATTGCCATGGCCGCAGCAATCGCCGCAAGTAAGGCGGAGGGCGAAACCATGCTCCACGGGGCGGAATGCGTGCAGAAATCATATCCCTCGTTCTTTGAAGAATTCGCAGCTTTGGGAGGGGACGTCCATGTCGTCTAGTTTTGGGGAACGCGTGCGCTTTCAAATATTCGGCCAGTCCCACGGCGCGGCGATCGGCGTCATCATAGACGGCCTGCCTGCGGGCGAGTTGATCGATATTGACGAGCTTCGGGCGTTTTTGGCAAGACGCGCGCCGGGAAACGCGGCTTACGCCACAAGGCGGAAGGAAGCGGACGAACCGGAGTTTCTTTCCGGCTTAATTGGTGGATACACCTGCGGTGCGCCCGTCTGCGCCGTGATACAAAATACCAACGCGCATTCGGGCGACTATCAGAATTTAAATACAGTCCCCCGCCCCGGCCACGCGGATTATGCCGCAATGCTCAGGGATGGCGAACACGCTGACCTGCGCGGCGGCGGGCACTTTTCCGGCCGCCTGACTGCTCCGTTGTGTGTGGCGGGCGGTATCGCAAAGCAGCTTCTTTCCCGGCGGGGTATTACAGTCGGCGCGCATATCGCCAGCATCGCGGGGCTTACAGATAAGCCTTATCATCCCGTTGCCGTCACAAAAGAGGAATTGCTTAATACAACAAAATCAGAGTTTCCCGTCCTTGATCCGGAAGCGGGCGCGCGGATGCAGGATGCAATTGCCCGGGCTGCCGAAGAAGGGGATTCTGTGGGCGGCGTTGTGGAATGCTGCGCCATCGGCATAGAGCCGGGTAATCTGGGACGCGGCATGTTCGGCGGTATAGAGAGCAGGCTTGCGCCCGTGCTCTTTGGAATACCAGCCGTAAAGGGCATTGAGTTCGGGCTGGGGTTTGCCGCTGCAACCCTGAGGGGTTCCCAAAACAACGACCCATTTGCCATAACGGATGGGCGCATAGCTCCGATTTCCAACAACCACGGCGGTGTGCTCGGCGGTATTTCAACAGGCCTGCCTCTCATATTCCGCGTGGCGTTCAAGCCCACTCCCTCTATCGCAAAGCCGCAGCAAAGCGCCGATATTAAGACACTGGAGCCTGTGACGCTTGAAATACGCGGGCGGCACGACCCCTGTATCGTCCCCCGCGCCGTCCCGGTGGTGGAAGCCGCCGCCGCCTGCGTACTGCTTGATATGATGTTTTAAACTTTATATAAGGAGCGTTTACTATGGATCTTCAGCAAATCAGGGACCGTATCGATGAAGTGGACAACGGGCTAATTGCCCTGTTCCGTGAGCGTATGGAGCTTTCCCGAGAGGTGGCGCTTTACAAAGAACACAACGACCTGCCCATACTCAACAAAGCGCGCGAGCGCGAGATTATGCTCCGCGTTTCCCGCCTTGCGGGGGACGAACTGGGTGCCTACGCAAGGATGCTGTTTTCAAACCTGTTTGAAATGAGCCGCTCTTTCCAGCAGCGGCTAACGACCAAAGGCGGCGCGTTGACCGCTCTGCTGCAAGCCGCTCAGATGCCTGTGGACGCCACATTCCCGGCAGCTGCCGTGGTGGCCTGCCAGGGCGTGGAGGGCGCATACTCCCAGCTTGCGTGCGATAAGCTGTTCGCCGCTTCGGATATCATGTATTTCCGCACGTTCGAGGCTGTGTTCCAGGCGGTGCAGAGCGGGCTGTGCGAATACGGCGTTCTGCCCATTGAAAACAGCTCCTCCGGTTCCGTCAACGGCGTATACGACCTGCTGCACAAGTTTGAGTTTTCCATTGTGCGCAGCGTACGGCTGCATGTGAACCACTTTCTGATGGCAAAGCCCGGCACCAAAATTTCGGATATCAAGGAAATCTGCTCGCATGAATACGCGTTGGAGCAATGCAGCAATCTGTTTGACCAGTTCCCGGGCGTAACGGTCACGGCTGTCAAAAATACCGCTATTGCCGCGCAGATGGTTGCGCAATCCGACCGGACGGACATTGCGTGCATCGCCTCGCATGACTGCGCGAAACTGTACTCCCTTTCCGTACTTAAGGAAGGGGTGCAGAACAACGCCAACAACTACACGCGCTTTATCTGCATCAAGCGGGACCCTGCCATTTACCCGGGCGCGAACAAAATCAGCCTGATGCTTTCCGTCCCCCACAAACCCGGCTCGCTCTACAGCATGATCTCCAAATTCTCCGTGCTGGGTCTTAACCTCACCAAGCTTGAAAGCCGCCCCATCTGGAGCAGCGCGTTTGAATTTTTATTCTATCTGGATCTGGAGGCCTCCGTATGGACGCCCGCCGTCTTGGAGCTGTTGGAAGAATTGAATAGCACCAACCCCCATTTTGCCTTTTTAGGCAGTTATAGCGAGATATATTGATATGAACTATGGTCTCATCGGCGGAAGGCTTGCGCACAGCCACTCCCCGGCAATCCACAATATGTTTGCAGAGTATAACTACGCACTCTATCCGCTTACACCGGACGAGTTGCCCGGCTTTTTGCGCCGCCCGGATATCGGGGGGCTGAACGTTACGATTCCTTACAAGGTGGAAGTCCTTAAATACTGCGACGAGCTCACCGGGGAAGCGCAGCGCATCGGAAGTGTGAACACGCTGCTCTATGATAAAAACCGACGCATTATTGGCTGCAACACGGATTACGACGGATTTTTATACCTGGTGGAACGCGCGGGGCTGACATTGCGCGACCAAAAAGTGGTCATACTCGGCTCAGGCGGCACTTCCCGCACGGTATTTGTGGCGGCGCAAAACGCGGGAGCACGGGAGATTGTAGTGATATCCCGGCAAGGAGAAAACAATTACCAGAACCTGTCCCTGCATTCTGACGCGGATATCTTAGTAAACACCACGCCGGTGGGCATGTACCCGGAGCCACAGGGCTGCCCGGTCAATCTCGACCTGTTCCCCAGCCTCTCCGGGGTGCTGGACGTCGTCTACAACCCGCTGCGCACGCGGCTTGTTCTTGAAGCCCGGGATCGCGGCATTACAGCGGAAGGCGGGCTTTCCATGCTGGTGGCACAGGCGCATGTGGCAGCTGAGTTGTTCTCCATGTGGCGCATCCCGCGGGAACGCGTGGAAGAGGCCATTTCTGAGCTGACCAGAGAGCTTACCAATATTGTGCTCATCGGCATGCCCGGGGCGGGCAAGACCGAAATCGGCCGAAAGCTTTCCGATCGCACCGGACGCACGTTTATAGATACCGACGCGCTCATTGAGCGCGAAGCGGGCATGTCCATAGCGGATATATTTGCCTTGGAAGGCGAAGCGGGCTTCCGCGCGCGCGAAGAGGCGGCTGTGGCCGAGGCCTCCTGCGAGAGCGGCTGTGTGATCGCCACGGGCGGCGGCGCGCCCATGTTCCGGGAAAACCGTATGGCGCTCCGGCAAAACGGCCGTATTTTCTATATAGAGCGCGATTTGAAAGCGCTTGCGACCAAGGGCAGGCCGCTTTCCAAGAACCTTGGCGACATGTACGAAAAACGCGCCCCCGTATACCGTTCCTTTGCAGAAAGAACCATTCGAAACACGGGCACTGTGGACGACGCCGTGGGCGCCATACTGCGTGCGTTTTGAAGAAGAGTGGAACAGATGATGCGAGCTGAGTTTACCCTTTTGACCCTTCCGTATGGTAAGGGAAGCCTACACCCCGTAGTTTTTGCAGACGCAAGCGGGCTTTTGCTCGTTGACTGCGGATATCCGGGGGCTTTGCCGCTTTTGGAAGCGGAATTGAACGCACACGGGTTTGATCCTCTTCGCCTTACGCATCTGATTTTGACCCACCACGATTTCGATCATATGGGCGCCTCGGCGGCGCTCAAGCGCAAATATCCGCATATTCGTATACTTGCACACGAGTTGGAAGCGCCTTATATCAGCGGACAACTGGAGCCGTTAAGGCTTACGCAAGCCAAAGCCATGCAGCATACGCTGCCGGAGCATGAAAAGGAAGGCGGTCTTGCTTTCATTGAGATGCTCCAATCGGTTGAACCGATAGCGCCGGATGTCGTAATGAAGGACCGGCAGCAGCTCCCTTATTGCGGCGGGCTCATGATACTCCATACGCCCGGACACACCGCAGGGCATATTTCCGTTTTGGCCGAAGCGCTGGGCGTAATTGCCGCCGGAGATGCGGCGGTGCTGCAGGACGGCGCGCTTATAGTAGCCAACCCGGAGTTTGCCGAGGACCTCGCACAGGCGGAAGCTTCCCTTGCGTCCCTCACCCATGCGTTGACTTATATCCCCACAATTGCCTGCTGCCATGGCGGGCTGTATCAAAGGCCGGAATAAACCCCGGCTGATGGAATACGATGGTTCTATCCTGTTTTGTTTGAGGAAATAGAGATGCTTCGGCATAAGATAGAAATAGATTTGAACGTGCGTTTTTTTATTTTACAGGCGGCGATCGCCTCCATCTGTTGTGTGGGCGTCAGCTTCATTTCGCCCGTGCTGATGGGGTTTCAATATGGGCCGCTTGAAATTGGCGTAGCGCTGACACTGGCGGCGCTTGCCAACATGTGCGCAAAGCCTCTGTGGGGATATCTGCACGATAAATATTCCTGCTCCCGGCAGACGGTGCTTGGCGTTATATTAGCAGGCTGCCTGTTCTTTGCGCTGCTGGTGCTTTCAGGCGGGCAGAAGTTGCTCACGCGTATCGCAATCAGCGGTATCGCCGTTACAATCTCCTCCATGGTCAGCTTTGTTGACTCCTGGGCCATGCGCCTCATCAGCGAGGGCTATGAGCTCAACTACGGCGCCACGCGCAGCGGCGGTTCTTTAATGTATGCGCTGACTGCCGCGGGCTTTGGCGTGGTCATGAACCTTTTTGGCGCAAAGCCCGGCATCGGCGTACTCGCCCTGTTGTACGTTGTACTCATACTCGCGGCGCGCAATATCCCGAACCCGCAGAAAAAGCTCAAAGATGCGCCGGACAAAACGCTCAAAGACGGAGTGCGCTATCTGCTAAATAACCGCCCGTATGTTGCGCTGGTGCTGACGTATTTTGTCGGCATCATTTGCATCTGCGCTTCGGACGGGTTTCTTTCGCTGCGGATAGCGGAACTGGGCGGCTCGGATGCGCACATCGGCGCGGGTATGTTTGTGCAGGCAATGTCTGAAATCCCCATCATGCTGCTTTACAGCCGAATAAAGGCACGGTTAAAGGTTGCGCCGCACGTGACAATAGCCATATCGTTTGTGTTCTACTTCATCAAGTGCGTATTGCTGGGGCTTGCGCCGAGCGTAGAGGCTGCAATTCTTATCACCCTGCTCAACGGCCTCTCCTTTGCACTGTTTGTCATGGCCATTGTAGACTATATCCTGATGTATGTGGACCCGAGCTATCTTTCGACTGCCTATCTCCTGTTCAGTGCCCTTGGATCCGGCCTGGGCGCTGCTTTGGGCAATTATGTGGATGGCGCGGTTGCGGAAGCGATAGGCGTAGGCAACATGATGCTGGTAATGAGCGTGACCGCACTGCTCGCCGCCGCAATCGTCGGCTTTTGGGGGAAGTCCAAGGCCGTTGCGCCGGAAGCTGCCACTTCATCGGCATTATAAAATGGGCTGTTGAACCTTACTCTCCCCTGTGGTGAGAGAGCTAAATACTGCATTGACGTAAAAAACGGGATGTCGCAGGTCACTGCGACACCCCGTTTTTTCGTTCATCCCTACTCCTTTGTGTAAATCTCCTGCGCGTACCGGACGGATGCCATGGCGTCCCGTCCGTAAAAGTCCGCGCCGATATTCCTCGCGTAATCCGCCGTCAATACTGCCCCGCCCACCATGATGCGGCAATGGGGCGCTTGCTCCCTGAGCATCCGAATGGTTTTCTCCATGCTGGCGACGGTAGTGGTCATCAGCGCGGAAAGCCCAATCAAACGGGTTTGGTGAGAAAGCGCTGCCTCCACCACGGTTTCGGGCGGCACATCCTTTCCAAGGTCCACCACCTGGAAGCGGTAGTTTTCCAGCAGCGCCTTCACGATGTTTTTGCCGATGTCGTGGACGTCCCCATGGACGGTAGCGAGCACCACACAGCCCAAATTTTCGTTCGCGGTAGTACCCATATGCGCGCGCAGCACCTCGAATGCGGCTTTTGCGGCTTCCGCACTCATCAGAAGCTGGGGCAGGAACATTGTACCCTTTTCAAACGCCAGCCCCACCGCGTTGAGCGCAGGGACCAAGCTCTGATCGATCACGGCAAGAGGCGGCTGTTTTTGTACTTCCGCAAGCGCAAGCAAGCCCGCCTGCTGCTTTAACCCCTGCCTTACGGCCTGTTCCAGAGTCAGCTCGCCCTGCTGGGCGGGTACAGCACCCGGCGCGTGGGAAGCAGCAGGGGCATTGGAAGGGGGTGGCGAACTCTGCCCCGCGTATTCCTGAATGTACATTTCACACTGCGCATCGTTGCCCAAAAGGGCCTGCACACTGCGGTATGCGTCCATCATAGAAGGAAGCAGCGGGTTCAATATGGCGGCGTCAAGCCCCGCGCCCATGGCGAGCGCGAAGAAATTGGCGTTGAGCAAATCCCGCCGAGGCAGCCCGAAGGAAACATTGGATACCCCGAGGGATGTTTTTACGCCAAGTTCCTGTTTGACTCTAGCAAGCGCTTCGAGCGTGATACTGCCGTTGTCCCCACCCGCACTGACCGTCATGGTCAACGTATCCACAATGATATCCTTCTTTTCAATGCCGTAGGACGCGGCATTCTCTATGATGCGGCGGGCGATCTCCACGCGGCCTTCCGCCGTTTCCGGTATGCCGTTTTCATCGAGGGTGAGCGCAACCACAAGCCCGCCATATTTCTTAACAAGAGGGAACACGGCCCGCATGCTTTCCTCTTTCCCGTTGACGGAATTGACCATAGGTTTGCCGTTGTAAAGCCGCATACTTAGCGGCAACGCATCCGGGTCGGCGGTGTCGAGCTGCAGCGGAAGGCTTGTGACGCTCTGAAGTTCCGTTGTCATACGGGCGAGCATTTCCACTTCGTCAATATCGGGTAGCCCCGCGTTCACATCCAGAATATCCGCGCCAGCGGATTGCTGACTTAACCCTTCGCGCAGGATATAATCCATATCCCCTTCTCGCAGCGCCTGCTTCAAACGCGCTTTGCCCGTGGGATTGATTCGCTCGCCGATAAGCACGGTGCGCTTTTTAAAGTACACAGCGCGGGAGTAGCTGGAGACTACCGTATGCTCTTTTTTCGTAACGGGGAACGGCTTGATATCTCGGCAGCGATTAACTAGCGCGCGGATATGCGCGGGTGTCGTGCCGCAGCAGCCGCCCAAAAGATGCGCGCCGCCCTCCGCCGCCTGCGCCATCAGCTCCGCGAATTCATCGGGACCTACGTCAAACACGGTCGTTCCGTTTTCCTCGCGCGGAAGCCCGGCGTTGGGGTTTACTATAATGGGCAGGGAACTGATTTTATTGAGCTCCTCCAAAAACGGCAGCATCTGTTCCGGCCCCAGACCGCAGTTTAGGCCAAGCGCGTCCACACGCAGGCCTTCTAAAAGCGCCACAACGCTGTGGATATCCCCGCCGGTCAACAGCTTGCCGTTGATGTCCAGCGCCACGGTTGCAAGCACGGGCAGATCACAGCTTTCCTTGGCGGCAAGCACGGCAGCCTTTAGCTCATACGTATCGGACATGGTTTCAATCAGCACCAGATCCGCTCCCGCCTCCGCCCCTGCTTTGATGGACTGGGCGAACAGCGATACCGCTTCCTCAAACCCGAGATCGCCGAGCGGCTTTAATAGCTTTCCTGTTGGGCCTACGTCGAACGCCACATATTTTTTCTGGGCTCCATGGTCGGCGGTGACGGCTTCTTTTGCCCGTTCCACCGCAGCGCGCGCCACCTGTTCCGGCGTGTATTCCGTGCCCGCAAGCTTCGTAACATAATTGCCGAACGTGTTGGTGAGTATGATATTGCAGCCCGCCGCAAGATACTGCGCGTGGATATCCCGCACCTCTTTCGGGTGCGTGATGCTCCAGATATCCGGAACCTCCCCCGGCGCTAAGCCCGCAGCTTGTAGCATGGTTCCCATAGCGCCGTCAAAAAACAGCAGTTCTCTGCCCAAGATTTCACGAATTCCCATGGTCACTCCTTTTTGTATGCGCACTGCTCCATATTGCAGTCTGAACAATCATGCGTGATAAACTGCCGTACGCCATGCCTTATGCCCATGATTGCCGTGATGGATTTTGTGGGTGTAAGCATATTTGTTCCTGTACAGGAAAGCCCGATTTTCTTCGGCGCATCAAGTATGCGCAAGATATCGGGCTGGCAGCCTAACGAAAGATCCCCGTACCCCGGGGAAAAGCGCGGGCGCAGCATAAGGCCGGAACCAAGTTTTTTCTCTATGTCCGCCTGCGCTTCGTCGCAGAAGCTTTCCAAAAGCGCGGCTGCGCACGCCTGAAGCACCACCGCTGCGGGAAGATCAGTCCTGGTATACGTCTGCATCAGCCTGTCCACCCCAGCCCCCAGCGTCGCCGCGAACAGATACGCTTCCTTGCAGTTTTCAAGATGCCGGGCAAGGGCGCGGCTAGTAAGCTTCAGCGGGCCGAGCGCAATTTGTTCGCCCTCCACGACGTCTACCCGGAGATGGACGGATAAAAAGCGCGCCACGTTACTAAGCGCCGGAATGCAGGCGTTTAAAATGCTTTCGGTTTGGTCATCCGGCTGCTGGCCCCGTTTGTAGCCCAAATACCGGAGTGCCTCCGCGCGGTCTACTTCCATAGCTTATTCCTTTGCCCGGATGATGTAGGAGAGATTGCGGAATATGCCCGCGGCGATCTCCGGCTTGTTCATGGTATAAATATGGATGCCGTTGACGCCGTTTGCAATAAGATCAATGATCTGCTCCGTCGCGTAAGCGATACCCGCCTGCTGCATGGCGAGCGGGTCGTCGCCGAACCGATCCAGTATATTCAAAAACCTTGGCGGCAGCGATGTGCCGCTTAATTTGACGATGCGCGTAATCTGCTTTCTGTTTGTCACCGGCATAATGCCCGCGAGCACCGGCACGGATATGCCCGCCTCGCGGATACGGTATAAGAACCGATAAAGCACGTTGTTGTCAAAAAACATCTGCGTGGTCAGAAAATCGCACCCGGCCTCCACCTTTTCTTTCAGATGGGCGATGTCCTCCTTCTGGCTCACACTCTGCACATGCCCTTCCGGATAGCACGCGCCGCCGATGCAGAAGCCGTCCCGTTCGCGGATTTCACGCACCAGCTCACTTGCGTATGTGTAATGCTGCGGGGACGGGAACGCAGCGTTCTCCGGGATATCCCCGCGCAGGGCAAGTATATTCTGGATGTTGCGGGCGGAAAGCTCCTGAATAAGCGTGCCCACTTCGTCCCTGGTGGAGGAAACGCAGGTTAAGTGCGCAAGCGCGGCGACGCCGCATTGCGTAATATAGTCCGCTAGGCGGACCGTGTTTTTCGATGTGCCACCGCTTGCGCCGTATGTGACGGATATAAAATCCGGCTTAAGTTTTGCGGTTTCGCGCACCACTTCTTCCGCGCGCTCAAGTTCCGCGTCCTGTTTGGGCGGGAAAAGCTCGCAGGACACCGTGACGCGTTTTTCCTTTAGCAGGTCTTTGATCAGCATATGGACCCTTTCTGAATGTTTGCGGCATTTGCCGCTTTCCGTTGGAATTACTCTACCATTGTGCGGTATATGGTACAAGCCCGGAGCGGCTGTTATTTGCCCGAATGCGCATACTCCCTGATTTTTTCCACCGCATAGGGTGTCTCCTGATATACAAAATAGTTGAGCCAGTTGCCGAATAGCATATTGCCGTGCGCGCGCCATGTGACGCGGGGCGGCATGGAGCAATCGTTATCGGGGTAGTAGTTGACGGGAGGCTCGATGGGCAGGCCTGCGTTCAGATCGCGCTTGTATTCCAGCTCCAGCGTTTCCGGGTCGTATTCGCTGTGGCCGGTGACAAACACCCGCCTGCCGTCGCGGCTCGCAGCAAGATACAGCCCCGCCTCTTTGGAAGTCGCAAGCACTTCCAGCGCCGAGTGGCCCGCAACGTCCTGCGTACGCACGGTGGTGTGGCGGCTGTGGGGGGCAAAAAACAGATCGTCAAAGCCGCGCAGCAGCCGGTGTGTGCGGTTTTCCACCGTATGGGGATATACGCCAAAGAGCTTCTTCGGGAGCGGCTGCTTTTCAATGCCATAGTAGTGATAGAGCGCCGCCTGCGCGCCCCAACAGATGAACATGGACGAAAACACGTTTTCCGTCGCCCAGTTCAATACCTGGGCAAGCTCCTGCCAGTAGGCGACTTCGCGAAACGGCATCTGCTCCACGGGCGCGCCGGTTACGATGAGGCCGTCGAACTGCTCGTGCTTTACCTCGTCAAACGTGCGGTAGAATGTATCCAGATGCGTATGATCGGTATTGCGGGGCTGGTAGCTTGCGGTACGCAGCAGCGTCAACTCCACCTGCAGGGAGGTATTGCCTAACAGGCGAAGAAGCTGCGTCTCCGTTACGGTCTTTGTGGGCATCAGGTTGAGGGCCGCAATCCGTAAGGGACGGATGTCCTGTGTGGCGGCGCGGTCCTCGGCCATGACAAATATGTTCTCATTGGTCAAAATATCATAGGCGGGCAAGCCGTTCGGGATTTTTACGGGCATGTTTCGTTCCTCCTTTATGCCTGGGACTTCTCTAGTGCCTGCGCGAGATCGTCTATCAAATCTTCCGGGTCCTCAATGCCAATGGAAAGGCGTATCATATCCGGCGTGACGCCCGCACCCTTAAGGCCTTCTTCATCGAGCTGTGCGTGCGTAGTGCTGGCCGGATGTATGACAAGCGAGCGGACGTCGGAGACATTCGCGAGCAGGGAGAACAGCTCCAGCGCGTCGATAAATTTTCGTCCTGCTTCGATGCCGCCTTTTATGCCGAACGTGAATATGCCGCCGCAGCCCTTCTTAAAATACCGCTTCGCGCGCTCATAATACGCGTCCCCTTCGAGCGCGGGATAATTGACCCAAGTGACCAGCGGATGGTTTTTTAAATAGTTAGCGACGGCCACTGCGTTTTCGCAGTGCTTCTTCATGCGCAGGCTCAGCGTTTCAATGCCCTGCAGCAGCAAAAAAGCGTTGAACGGGGACAGGCAAGCGCCGGTGTCCCGCAAAAAGCCCGCGCGCAGCTTCGCAAGATACCCCGCCGCGCCAAGGTCCGCATAAACAAGGCCGTGGTAGCTTTCATCCGGCGTGTTGTATTCCGCAAAGCGGGGGTTATTTTTGAATGTAAACGTGCCAAGATCCGTGACGGACCCGCCCATGGAATTGCCATGACCACCCATATACTTGGTGAGGGAATGCACCACGATATCGATGCCGCATGCCTTGCAATCGATGAGGTACGGGGTACCAAACGTATTGTCCGCAATCACGGGCAAGCCATGTTTGTGCGCAATTTCCGCGATCTTTAAAAAATCCGGGATATTGATGTTGGGGTTGCCGAGCGTTTCAAGGTATACGCAGCGGGTTTTTTCATTGATCAGGGATTCAAGCTTTGTAAAATCCTCCGGGTTGACCGAATGGACCTTGATGCCGTAACGGACTTCAAACCGTTGGAATAAAAGCGTGTACGTGCCGCCATACAGTGTGGAAAGGGAAATGATCTCGCTGCCGGTTTCGGCCAAATTCTGTATGGAGGCTAAAATAGCCGCCATGCCCGAAGCAAAGCAGACTGTGCCCACGCCGCCTTCCAATGCCGCAACGCGTTCTTCCAGCACGGCGACAGTGGGGTTGCTTAACCGCGTATAGATACTGCCCGGTTTTTCTAATGCAAACTGCGATGCTGCATCTGCCGCGTCCTCAAATTGATAAGCCGTAGTTTGGTAAATGGGAACGGCGCGCGCGCCTGTGGTAGGATCGGGCGAATAGCCTGCGTGCGCCTGCAGCGTGTCAAACCGGTATTGCATTGCCATAATGTTCTCCTCCTGAAATCTTTTATCGTAACTCAATGAAAAAGGCCCTGCTTCGCGTCTTGCGAAGCAGGGCCAATGCAACAATTTGGCGTTCCCGCTAGACTGCCGTCACCGGCATTCGCAACACGCAAATTGGCGCGGAACGCATCATCATTCCGCGCTTGGGCATCATCATGGAAACTACTACGAACGGCTTCATGAAACGTTCCTCCTTTCCTCGCGTGTCGGGGTTGTATGCAATGGTACCTTAGATGCAGGCCCGCTGTCAAGTAGAAATATCTATCAGTAGGCCACGCCCTGGGCAAGCATGGCGTCCGCCACCTTCAAAAAGCCTGCAGCGTTCGCGCCAAGCACCAGGTTTCCCGCTTCGCCGAATTCTTCGGAAGCGGCATAGGCTTTTTGGTAGATACCCGCCATGACGGTTTTGAGCATGGCATCCACCTCTCCAAACGTCCAGCTCAGCCGCTGGCTGTTCTGCGCCATCTCCAGCGCGGAGGTCGCAACGCCGCCCGCGTTTGCGGCCTTACCCGGCCCGTAGGAAACGCCCGC
The DNA here is from genome assembly GCA_023435025.1 of Bacillota bacterium. GTDB lineage: Bacteria > Bacillota > Clostridia > Christensenellales > CAG-138 > JAEYLA01. The sequence goes on along the minus strand of JAEYSE010000031.1, from coordinate 18,301 downwards.
CAGCAAAAACGCATCCACAGCCTCCGGCGTACAGGGCATATTCGCGCCTTCCGCAACGGCGATGCAGCCGTTTTTGATAAGCTGTTGTGCACTTTTTCCGTCAAGCTCATTCTGCGTTGCGCAGGGTAAGGCAATTTGGCAGGGAATACGCCATATATCGCGGCAGCCTTCGTAGTATTCTGCGCTCTTTACATGGGATATATACTCATTGATCCTGCAGCGCTCCACTTCTTTGATCTGCTTTATAACATCAAGACAGATGCCATTTTTGTCATAAATATACCCGCAGGAATCGCTCATTGCCACAACGGTGGCGCCAAGCGCAATCGCCTTTTCCGCCGCGTAAACAGCGACGTTGCCGGAGCCGGATACAACAACCGTTTTACCCGCAAACGCATCGCCTTTTTGGTTCAGCATCTCCTGCGTAAAGTAGCATACCCCGTAACCCGTTGCCTCCTTGCGGCCAAGCGAACCGCCGTAGGAAAGGCCTTTTCCGGTCAGCACGCCGGTCACATCGTTTTTGATGCGCTTGTACTGCCCGTACAGGTAGCCGATTTCCCGCGCGCCAACGCCGATATCGCCCGCAGGCACGTCCGTATCAGGGCCGATGTGATGGCGCAGCTCCGTCATGAAGGATTGGCAGAACCGCATAATTTCCATATCGCTTTTGCCCTTTGGGTCAAAATCCGCGCCGCCCTTTGCGCCGCCGATGGGGAGCCCCGTAAGCGCATTCTTAAAAATCTGTTCAAACCCCAAGAATTTCAGGATGGAGGCATTGACGGAAGGATGGAACCTAAGCCCACCCTTATATGGGCCGATGGCGGAATTGAACTGGTAGCGATACCCGCGATTGACCCGGACCCTGCCCGCATCGTCCATCCAGCTCACACGGAACTGTATCGCGCGCTCCGGTTCCACAACGCGCTCCAATATGCCCATTTTTTGAAGCTCCGGGCGGCGTTTGACAACCGGGGCAAGCGAGTGCAGCACTTCTGTTGCGGCCTGTAAAAACTCGGGTTCATTCTGGTTTCGAAGCGCAAGCTCGTCCAGTACGCTTGCAATATAAGGATCATGTACCTGCATATTACCTCCATGTAAAATACACAAACTATTTATTACAGGGCATCCCCTGTTGGAAGCAAGCCATTATGAAAAATCATCGCCATATTGGCGAAACCATGCCCGTTGCGGCTGCATATTTATTGACTTTCCGGACATTCACACGCTTCTAAAAAGAGCATGGAATATGCAAACACGAACATTGAATTATATTATATATGAAATGTGCAACAAAAATCAATGCAAAAAACAGGAGCGGGCCCGAAAATCCGCTCCTGTTTTTTAAATTTTCATTAAGCTGGAAGTTGCGGTGAATGCATACTTATGCGGTATGATTTACCCTTTCAGCTCTGTTTCAAGCAAGCTTCTAAGTTTCACCGGGTCGGCCTTGCCCGCGGTCAGCTTCATGACATGCCCCATGACGGCCTGCAACGCGCTTGCTTTGCCCGCACGGTAATCCGAAACTGCGTTGGGATTCGCTTCAAGCGCTGCAGCCAGATGCTCCTTTAACACCGCTTCGTCGCTGATCTGTTCTAAGCCCAGGCGTTTGACAATACGCTCCGGCGCCTCATCTTCTTCCCACATCGCTCCAAGTACTTTTTTGCCTGCGCTGCTGTTGATTTTACCCGTGCCGATGAGTTCACTCAAAGCAGCCAAATGCTGGGCGCGGATGCGAATGGAAGCGTCTTCGCCCTGGCCGCGTAGGCGGAATACCTCGCTGATGAGAAGGTTCGCAAGCAGCTTGGGATAAGCGGTTTGCTTCGCCGCTTCCTCAAAATAGTCCGAAACCGCCTGCTCGTTGGTCAAAATAGACGCGTCGTAGCCGGAAAGCCCGTACTGCCGCATATAGACCGCCTTGCGCTCCTCGGGCAGCAGCGGGATTTCAGCGCGCAGGCGCTCGATCTCATCCTTTGGAAGCTCCATGGCGCAAAGGTCCGGGTCGGGGAAGTACCTGTAATCGTTCGCGTTTTCCTTCCGGCGCATGGAGGACGTTTTTCCCGAAGCCTGGTCAAACCGGCGCGTTTCCTGAACGATACTCTCCCCCGCCTCGATCGCTGCGATCTGACGCGCGCTTTCAAATTCTATGGCGCGGCGCACGGATTGGAAGGAGTTGAGGTTTTTGGTTTCCGTGCGCGTGCCGTAAACGTCCGAACCCACCGGGCGCATGGAAAGGTTGACGTCGCAGCGCATGCTGCCCTCGTTCATCTTGCAGTCCGAGATGCCGGTGTAGAGTATGGTGGCGCGGAGCTTTTCCAAGAAATCGACGGCCTCCTGCGCAGAACGCATATCCGGCTCGGTGACGATTTCAATGAGCGGCACGCCGCAGCGGTTGCAATCAAACAGCGTGCCGAGATTAGCGTCATGCGTTAGCTTGCCCGCATCCTCTTCGATGTGGATGCGCGTTAAACGCACCTTCTTTTCCCCTGCCGCGGTTTCAATGGTCAAATACCCGCCCTCGCACAACGGAAGATCGTATTGCGAAATCTGGTACGCTTTGGGAAGGTCCGGATAGACGTAATTCTTGCGGTCGAGCTTGGAATAGGGCGCAATTTTGCAGTGCGTCGCCAAGCCCGCTTTCACAGCGTATTCCACCACTTTTTCATTCAACACAGGCAGGGCGCCCGGCATGCCCATGCATACGGGGCATATCTGCGTATTGGGCTGCGCGCCGAACGTTGTGGGGCAGGAGCAGAAAATTTTGCTCTCCGTTTTTAGTTCAATATGAATCTCAAGGCCAATGACCATTTCGTATTGCATGCCTTTCACCTCCCAAACGCGGGCGCAGACAGGTGGTATGCGCCGTATTCGCGCTCATACGCCGCGCCAATGTTCAATAGTGTATATTCGTCAAACGCCCGGCCCACAAGCTGCATGCCCACGGGCATCCCTTCCGCTTCCCCGCAGGGCAGGGAAAGCGCCGGAAGCCCCGCGATGTTGACGGGCACGGTGCAGATGTCGCCCAAATACATTTCCAACGGATCCGCCGTCTTCTCCCCGATACGGTAGGCCACAGTGGGCGCTACGGGGGAGAGCACCGCATCATACGTTTGAAACACCTTAGAATACGCCTCTGAAAGCAGCGTGCGCACCTGCAGCGCCTTTTTGTAGTAGGCGTCATAATACCCGGCGGAGAGCGCGAACGTTCCCAACAGGATGCGGCGCTTAACCTCAGGGCCAAAGCCTTCGCTGCGGGATTTTAAATACAGTTCCTCCAGCGTTTCACAGCCCTCGGCGCGATAGCCATAGCGCACGCCGTCAAACCGGCCAAGGTTAGAAGACGCCTCGGCGCTGGATATGATGTAGTACGCAGGCAGGGCGTTAGAAAGCATGGGCATGCTCACTTCCGCGACTTCCGCCCCCATTTGCTCAAACCGTTTTGCCGCCTCCAGTATGGCGGCCTTTACGTCAGGCGATATACCCTCGCCTAAGAATTCCTTGGGCAGCGCGAGCCGCTTGCCCTTGATTTCCCCTGTAAGCGCTTGTTGAAAGCCCGTTTCTTTTCCGGAGACGGAGGTGCTGTCCTGTTTGTCATACCCGCAAATGGAGTCCAGCACCAGCGCGCAATCCTCCACTGTCTTGGTGAGAGGCCCGATCTGGTCCAAAGACGAAGCGAACGCGATAAGCCCATAGCGGGAAACCCGGCCATATGTCGGCTTCATGCCCACTACGCCGCAGAACGCCGCGGGCTGCCGGATGGAGCCGCCGGTATCCGAGCCCAGCGCAAACGCCGCCGCATCCGCGGCCACCGCCGCGGCGGATCCGCCAGAGCTGCCGCCGGGCACGCGGGTTATATCGCGCGGGTTCTTTGTGACCTTTAAAGCGGAGTTTTCGGTGCTCGAGCCCATGGCGAATTCATCCATGTTGGCCTTGCCCAGGAATACGCAACCCGCGTCCGCAAGCTTTTGCACCGCCGTAGCGGTATAAGGTGAACGGAAGTTAGAGAGCATCTTCGATGCGCACGTAGTATTTCCCCATGTGGTGCACATGTTGTCCTTGAGTGCGACAGGCACGCCGGCGAGCGGGGAGAGCACCTCGCCGTCTCTGCGGCGATTGTCTATCTCTTCCGCAGTCTTTAACGCGTGGTCGGACACAACCGAAAGATACGCCCCGACGCTCTCGTCCGTTTGCGCAATTCGGGTTAAATAAGCCTCGGCGGCCTCCTTTGCGGAGACCTCTTTACTTGCAAGCTGTTTTGCGAGCGCCGCGGCGCTCAAACGCGTGATGTCCTTCATGTGTCCCCCTATTCGATGGCGCTGGGCACGCGGATATAATCCCCGTGCATGGAAGGTACGTTCTCCAACATCGCCTCCCGATTGCATGGCTTTGCTTCATCCGTGCGGAATACGTTATGTAGCGGCACCACATGCGCGGTGACGGGTACGCAGCTTGTGTCCACGCCATCCAGCTGCCCCGCAAAACCGATAATTGCGGAAAGCTCCTGTTTCATGTTGGCCTGCTCGGTAGTCGTGAGCTTTAGCGAGGCAAGCTCCGCCACCCGCGCGATATCGAATTCTGCCTGCGCGGTTTTCTTTTTTGCCTGTTGTTCCCCCGCGGCGGCCGGTTCGGGGCTGTTTTCCCCGGTAAATATGTGCAACTGCTTTAACTGCGCTGCGTCCACGGGATCCGGCGCGTTGGTCAATAAACACTTGGCGTCCTTTGTCTTGGGAAATGCCGTGACGTCCCTTAAAGAGTCCGCCCCCATCAAAAGCATCACCAGCCGATCAAGCCCAAACGCGAACCCGCCGTGCGGCGGCGTGCCGTAGCGGAACGCGCGGATAAAGAAACCGAACCTGCGCTCCACTTCCTCATCCGATAAACCTAGCGCCTGGAACATCAGCTTCTGCACTTCGCTGTTGTGGATACGGATGCTGCCGCTCCCCAGCTCAATGCCGTTTAGCACCACGTCGTACGCCTGTGCGCGCACGCGGCCAGGGTCTGAAAACAGGTAAGGGAGATCCTCCTCATATGGCATTGTGAAAGGATGGTGCGTTGCCATCCAGCGGTTTTCTTCCTCGGAATATTCAAATTCCGGGAAATCGCTTACGATTAAAAACGCGTATTGGTCCTTGGGACGGAGGTTGAGCATATCACCCAATTCCAGGCGCAGTCCCCCCAATGTCCTGCGCACGGTGGAAAGCTTATCCGCGCAGAAGAGGATGAAATCGCCGGGCTTGCCGTCCACGCGGTCTAATAGTTCCTGCCAGACGTCGTCCGCAAAATACTTCGGCAGTATGGAGTTGACGCTGCCGTCCTCGCGAAGCAATATCCACGCCATGCCCTTTGCCCCGTAGCTCTGAGCACGCACGGTCAATTCCTCGATTGTGGTTTTAGAAAAGCTCGCGCCGCCTTTCACATTGAGTACCCGGACAAACCCCTTCTTTGCCACCACGTTTTTGAACACGGCGAATGAACTTTTACTTGTAATGTCCGTCACGTCTATGATAGGCAGCCCGAAGCGGATATCCGGCTTGTCGCTGCCGTAGGTATCCATGGCCTCATGCCATGTCATACGCGGGAACGGCTCCGCAATCTCTATGCCCTTGATTGTAAGCATGATGTGCTTAAAGAGCCGCTCGAGATGCTGTAAAATCTCTTCCTGCCCCACGAACGAAAGCTCCATGTCAAGCTGCGTAAATTCCGGCTGGCGGTCGGCGCGCAAATCCTCATCGCGGAAGCAGCGCGCCACCTGGTAATACCGGTCGAGCCCACCCACCATCAAAAGCTGCTTGAATATCTGCGGGCTTTGTGGGAGTGCGTAGAAGGAACCGGGATGCACGCGGCTGGGCACCAGGTAATCACGCGCGCCCTCGGGCGTGCTCTTTGTGAGTATGGGCGTTTCCACATCCACAAAGCCGTCCGCATCCAGGTAATCACGCGAGGCTTTGACCACCCGGTGCCGGAAGCGCAGGGCCTCCTGCATCTGTGTGCGGCGGATATCCAGAAACCTGTATTCCATTCTGAGGTCCTCGCGGACCTTGGCGGTTTCCTCCAGCGAAAACGGCAACGGGTCGGATTCGGAAAGAAGCGTCACCTGATCCGCCGCAAGCTCGATGGTGCCCGTTAATAGCTTATCGTTATACGTTTCCTCATCACGGATGCGCAAGACACCTTCCACCATCAACACGGACTCGAGCTTCACATTCTCTGCAATGGCGAACTCCGCTTTGGTGAGCGCGCCCGCGTTGCATACCACCTGCAACGTTCCTTTGCAATCCCTGAGATCCAGAAATATAACGCCGCCCATGTCGCGCTTGTGGAATACCCAGCCGCTTACTTTGATGCGCTCACCCACCTGCGCCTCCGTGAGCGACCCGCAATGCGCCGTTCGAAACATGCTTTTCCCTCCTGATTACCCGAAGTATAAAAAAAACAGCCTTCCATCCCGTTTGGGACGAAAGACCGTAGTCTCACGCGGTACCACCCAATGTAGCGCTCAGCGCTCACTCTGTAACGACGCGCCAACTTATAAAAAGAAAGCGGATCGTTTCCGGCTGTAACGCGCCGGGCGCGTCCGAATCTACTACGCTTACGCGGTTCGGTCGGAGGCTCCGAGCTGTTCTTCCCCTGTACGTACCGTGCCGCTCTTCCACCAAGCAAGCGGCTCTCTGTGCCGTATCGTGCAGGCTACTCGTCTCTTCATCGCCAAAATCCAGGTTAACCGATAGTATGAACGCATTATACCGTCCGTTATGCGCTTTGTCAACGGTTTTCCTTATGATATGCCGTTGTTCACGCTTTTGCAAACAAAACGTTTTTTTTAAACCCGGTATCACCATCGCATACAGAGCCACATATATATGTAATACGGAAAGGGGAACTGGTACCCTATTCCAACCGGCATGCGGGCCGCTCATGCATCCCGTGCTGCCACAACTTTATACAGAAGCCTCCAAGAGCGAAACGCTCAGCAAAAAGCCTCACACCGCCCAAGGGGACGCCCTTGGGCGATGTTTTTATAGTTTCACATCAGCGGCCGAGGCTTTACGTGTGCAGGGCGGGGGCACCCTGCTATGTAGCAAAGGCAACGTATCGCGCAACGTCCAGTCCATGCATATATTTGAGATACGCTTACTCCCGGATGGATCGCCTTACGCGCTTGCGCGGACGTGTCGAAACGGATATACTATTAGCGATCGCCATAGGCAATTGCGCATGAGGAGGAAGTACTGTGGAACAGAAAAAATCGGTTTTAAGCGGTATCCAGCCATCCGGCATACTGACGCTGGGCAATTACATCGGAGCTGTGCGCAATTGGGCGAAGCTGCAGGCAGACTTCAACGCGTTTTACTGCGTAGTGGATATGCACTCCATCACCGTAAGGCAGGACCCGGAAGATCTACGCCGCCGCTCCATTGAGACCATGGCGCTGTTGATCGCCTGCGGCGTGAAGCCGGAAACTTCCACCATGTTCATACAATCCCATGTGCCCGCGCACGCGCAGCTGACCTGGGTGCTTTCCTGCAACACGTACATGGGTGAACTAAGCCGCATGACGCAGTTTAAGGACAAATCCGCCCGCCACGCGGACAACATCAACGCGGGCCTGTTCACCTATCCCGTGCTGATGGCGGCAGATATTCTCCTTTATCAGGCAGACCTTGTGCCGGTGGGCGCGGACCAGAAGCAGCATATTGAAATCACGCGTGACGTGGCAACCCGCTTCAACAACGCTTACGGCCAGACGTTCGCCATACCCGACCCGTATATCCCGGAGGTCGGCGCAAGGATCATGAGCCTGCAGGAGCCGGACAAGAAAATGTCCAAATCCGACGATAACCCCAACGCCTATATCGCGCTGCTCGACCCGCCCGACGTGATTTTGAAAAAGATGAAACGCGCCGTGACAGACAGCGAAAATTGCATCGCGTATGACGAAGCGCGGCCAGGTGTTGCGAACCTTCTATCCATATACAGCGCCTGCGCGAACGAGACGGTACAAGACGCCGTGGCCCGGTTTGAGGGCAAAGGATATGGCGCGCTCAAGACCGCCGTGGCCGACGCCGTAGTATCCGTGCTGGAACCCGTGCAGAAGGAATTCTACCGCGTGCTGAATGATAAGGAATACCTCAATAAAACCATTCGTTACGGCGCGGAAAAGGCAAGCGAGACCGCGAACAAGACTTTGCGGGATGTGTATGACAAGGTAGGGTTCAACGCGTTCGGAATATAATGCTTAAATGCGTACCATAAAACCACGAATGCCCCAGCCGGTTGGCTGGGGCATTCGCTTGTTTCATTCATTTACCACGAAAACTGATATATCGTCTCACTCTTGAGCGTTTCGCCCGCATGCAGAACAGGCCCTTCAAAGTGCCTGTGGTTGACGGCGTCCGGGAAGTACTGCGTTTCAAGACAGAACGCGGCGTATTGGCCATAATGCGCGCCGCCCTTCCCCACGGCGTCGGTCATGTTGCCGGTATAAAGCTGCACGCCGGGGAGGTCTGTAAAAACCCGCATGGCACGCCCGCTTTTGGGCTCACGCACCACGGCGATTTCGCGCAGGCCCTCCGGCCCCGCGAGCACAAAGTTATGGTCGTACCCGCCAAACTGCTTGAGTTGCGGGAAGTCCGAGCGGATACATAAGCCAATCGGCTTTGCTTGTAAAAAATCCATGGGCGTTTGGGATACGGAAAGTATCTCTCCGGTGGGGACGCAGCCGATATCCCCCGGGGTATAGAAGGGGGCGTTTATCATTAGCTCGTGGGAGAGGATATCCCCCCCGTCATGCCCGGCAAGGTTAAAATAGCTGTGGTTGGTGAGGTTGCAGATGGTATCCTCCTCCGAGCAAGCAAGATACTCGATATGCAGCGCGTTGTCCTCCGTCAGGCGGTAGCGCACGCTTACCTGCAGGCCGCCGGGATAACCTTCCTCTCCATCGGGGCTATATCGCGTGAACGCCACGCCGTCGGGCATGATTTCCCCCAGCCAATTGTGCCGGTTGAAGCCCGTAATTCCACCGTGCAGATGGTGCTCGCCGTTGTTTTTCGCAACCGCGTATTGCTTGCCATTGAGCTTAAACGTCGCATTTCGGATGCGGTTGCCGATACGGCCGATCGTTGCGCCAAAATAGGAGGTGTCCGCCTGATACCCAGCGAGATCGTCATACCCTAAGACCACATCTGCCTTGTTGCCGAATTTGTCCGGCACCAAAAGAGTCCGCACCGCCGCACCGTAGGAAATCAGTTCCACCTGCACGCCGTTGGCGTTTTCCATATGAAAGGCATAAACCGGGGTGCCGTCCAGGTGGGTGCCAAAAAGTCTGCGTTCGATCTGCATATGAATACCTCGCTTTCGCAATGTTAGATGCTTAAAAAAGGTAGTTCAGGGCCGCGTTATTGAGTTCGGCAGGCAGCATCATTATTCCGCGCAGATACGCTTCATGGCGCGCTCGGTGTTTTCCCGCGTGGCAAACGCCGTCATGCGGAAGTAGCCCTCGCCCGCACTGCCAAAGCCCGCGCCGGGAGTACCCACGATCTGCCTGGTACGCAACAGCTCGTCAAAGAACGCCCAGCTATCCCCACCCGGCACCTTGAGCCAGATGTATGGCGCGTTAATACCGCCATATACCGTATAGCCCGCCTTCATAAGGCTTTCACGGATGATGCGGGCATTGTCCATGTAAAAACGCGCAACCTCGAGAATCTGCTTTCTCCCCTCCGGGGTATATATGGCCTCCGCACCCCGCTGCGTCACATACGGCACGCCATTAAAGCGCGTGGTATGTCTGCGGTTCCACATGGCGTTGAGGCTGACTTCGTTCCCAATATCGTCCTTGTAGCGCAGGGATTTGGGCACCACCGCATACGCGCAGCGCGTTCCCGTAAAGCCTGCGGTCTTGGACATGGACCTAAATTCTATGGCGCATTCGCGCGCGCCTTCCACTTCAAACACACTGTGGGGGACGTCCGGGTCGCTGATGTAGACTTCGTACGCCGAATCGTAGAGTATCAGCGCGTCGTTTGCCCGCGCGTAGTCCACAAACACCTTGAGTTGCGCCCGGGTGAGCGTTGTGCCGGTGGGGTTGTTGGGGTAGCAGAGATATATGACGTCCACGGGCTTTTCCGGCAGCGCCGGTACAAACCCATTTTCCTCCGTGCAGGGAAGATAGACGATGTTCGTGTAACCGCCCTTTTCTGCGTCGAACACGCCGCCACGCCCGGCCATGACGTTGGTATCCACATATACCGGGTAGACTGGGTCGGAAACGGCGACGATGGTATCCGTGCTAAAAAGCTCCTGTATGCTGCCCACGTCACACTTCGCGCCGTCGGACACGAAAATTTCATCCGCCGCAATCTCTATGCCGCGCACGGCATAATCGTGCTTTGCAATCGCTTCGCGCAGGAAATCATACCCCTGCTCCGGCCCATAGCCGCGGAACGTCTCTTTAACGCCCATTTCCGCTACCGCTTTGTGCATCGCTTCGATTACGGCGGGAACGAGGGGCTGCGTGACATCGCCTATGCCCATGCGGATAATATCCGCCTCGGGGTGTTCCTTTGCATATGCACTTACGCGGCGGGCAATTTCACTGAACAGGTAATTGCCCGTGAGCTTGCTGTAATTTCCGTTTGCACGAAACATATGGAACCTCGCTTTCGATATAGGGATTTTCTTCTGCATTATACCACGCCAATGCATTGAAGAAAAACCCACAGGTACAGCTTTATTTATTTTGCCCGAAACGGGTGCTGCCAGTTTTGGTTTCAACAAAACGCCCACCTCCTGGACGACCAGCAGGGGTGGGCGTTTTATCAATTGGACTTTTCTATCCGGTCTTGGTTTTTTTCTATTCCTTATCCCAGTTGATGCGCAGCTCCATGGAGCCGATATAAATCACATCGTCCTGCTCCAGCTTATGATAGCCCGACGTTACAACCCCGTTCACGTAGGTATTGTTCGTTGAGCCAAGATCGCTGATGAACAGGCTTGTGCCGCGCCGGATGATTTCGCAATGCCTGCCGGAAAGCATATCGTCTTCCGGGAACGCAAGGTTCGCAAGATCGGCCTTCCGGCCGATGACGACACAATCAAACAGCTTTGCTTGATACACCTGCCCTCCATTGGGCCCCATCCTGGTAAAACGCAAAGCGATGTCTCCCGCACTCGCCTGCATGGGGATGGTATGCCCTTCCGCTATCGGAGCGGTCACACCCATGTCCATGTCCGCGAACTGCATGGTATTGCCCTGCGGCTCCTGTAACCCTGCGAGATCGCTGCGCTTTTTCCTGCGTTTTGCCGCGATAATCAAAACGGCCACTAGCGCGATGAGTATCAGCGCGCCGCCTCCGATATAGACCCACAGTGCGGGAAGACCAAAAATTGTGGGGGCCGGCGGGGGCGTAGGCGAGGCCGGAACAGGCGCGGGTTCCGGCGTAACGGCCGGAGTTGGGGCGGGCGTGGCTTCCGGCACGGGGGTAGCCTGCGCGGCGGTGAGCGCGCCTGTCGCGATATTATAGCCGTCGGATGCTTTGCCCGCGGTTCCCGCGTTCAATTCCAGTTTCATGTACTGCTCGTTTCCTTCAAACGCAAGTCCTGTAAGGTCGGCAGTCAACACAAGGCTGTTTGAGACGGAATTTAGAATTTCCTGCGCTGCGGTTTTTGAGGTTTCTTCCTTCAGATCATGCATCAGGTCCTTGCCACCGGGCGAAAGCCGGGCGAAGCTACCCAATATCTTTGCGCTTTCCACATAGCTGCCCTGCGGGTTTTCCCCTACCATAGCAACCGTATATACGGGAATGCGCAGCGTGGAGATTTTTTTCTCCACCTCCTCGCGCGTGATGCCCGTCGCGGCATAATCCTCGCCGTCCGAAAGCACAATTAAGCATTTTTTCGGGTTGCTTTTGGCGTCCGCGACAAGCAGGTCTAGGCCTTTGGCGATTCCCGTGTACAGGTTGGTGGTTTTTGTACCGCTTGCGATACTTTCAATCTGGGCGGTTATTGCCGCCTTATCCGCGCTAAGCGGCTGTATCTCCACCTCGTCGCCCACCAAAAGCACGCCAGCGTTGTCCTTGCTGCCCAGGCTGTCCACAATGGTAATCAGCGTCTTTTTGATGGTGTCGAGTTTCTTTTCGTCTATGGAGCCGGAAATGTCGGTTAAAAACAGGTATGTTGCCCCTTCGCCGGTTTGTTTGAATGTTTGGATACCGCTAAGCGGCAGCATCTGGTTCCCAACCTGCAGCGCGATTTCGGAGGCGGCGGGCATTCTTTTTAAATTTGTGCTCCAATATAAACGAAACTCGCCCTGCTGCGCAACGTAACCTTCCGCGTGCACGGAAAGCGGTTCCACCGCCAGCGTCGGGAACGACATCAAAAGCAGCAGCAGTACGCAGCACCGGCAAACCAACTTTTTCATATGAAAGCCCCCAATCTAATCTATGGTAAGGAATACGGCGGCAGCGGAAAAATTATCGTTTCTGCCATTGACGCGCTTCATGAGCCTTGCAACCATGAATGAAATCCAATCTTCCGGTGTATGTGACTTGCACAGGTCCGCCTCCATTTCCGTTTCCAGCACATATTCCCACAACCCGTCCGTACACAGAAGGAATGCATGAAAGCCACGGCGCAGCTCCGTGCCCGCCATTTCCGGTTTGATCTCTTCTTCGTTGCCCAAAGCGCGCAGCACTTTGTTGCGGTCCTCATGGAAGCGGATCCCCGCATACGGAATTTCTCCTGAGCGGTAGGCAAGGTAGGATACGCTGTGGTCCGCCGTCTGGAACGACAGGCTGCCATCAAAGAAATGATACAGGCGCGAATCCCCAACATGCCCCCAAGCCGCCGCAGTATCTGTGAGCAAAAGCGTGACGCAGGTGCTCTTCATCTTGCTAAAGCCGTTCTGCTCCCGGAGTACGCGCCTGTTTGCCTCTTCGAACATGCCACGCAATTTTTCCGCATTTGCTGCAGGTTCGTTCGCAAACAACTGCACCATCGTATCCGCCGTAATAGCGGAGGCGATATCGCCCCCGCCATGGCCGCCCAGGCCGTCGGCAACGGCTACAGCTACGGCGTTCGCATTCTGGAACAGCCGTACGCTGTCCTCGTTATAGCCCCTTCCTCCGCGGCTTGAAAACTGCGCGATCCGCAAGTTCATCGTATTCTCCTTACTGAATGACAACGGCAAACGTATTGTCTTCCCCAATGGTAAAGGCATCGCCGTTATGCAGTATGACGGGTTGCCCGGGTACGAGCTTCCGTCCGTTAACAAATGTTCCGTAAGAGGAATTCCTGTCCGTAAGCTGTACGGTATTGGAGGCCCTGTCCAGACGCACTTCGCAGTGTATGCCGCTTACGCCCGGTGCGTCGTTGGGAAATACAATGCCGCAGCCGCTGGGATTGCGCCCCACCACAACCGAGTCCGCCACGGGGAACTCTACGCCAAAATAGTGGCCTTTTGTGCCCTGCAGGCAGACTCTCCTGAGAAGAACCGGCGCGGGCTGCTGGGGCGTAACCGGAGCCACGTACGGCTGCGCGGGCGCATACCCGGGAACCTCTTCCACAACAAAAGTACCCGCCGCCTTGTCATAAACCGTCTGGCGGTTCGCATCAAGCAGTGCATAACCGAACAGGGCCAGACCAATCAATCCCGGCAAATACCCGCCACCCACGAGAATTCCCAATGTGGGAGAGTACTTGATGAGGTTTCGGATAACGATTTTATTGTTGGGGACAGGCTGCCCATACGCATCCCCTACGCGTAAATGGAGGGCGCGTTTGCCCAAAGTAGCGCGTTTGGGCGAATACTCCAGTGCCGAAGCATAACCGACGCACATCGCGTAGGTGAGAATAATATAAAAGCCCAGAGATACGTCCAACACATAGAAAATAATCAGTCCGGCTACGCCAACCACCAGCGCATCAATCAGGTATGCCAAAAATCGTTTGCCCAATACTTTTGTGTTCATTGTTATTCCCCGCGCTTCATTCGAATTCTTTTTCTGATTATAGATATCCTGATGTATGTTTTTTTCACCGGCTGAACGCTGTCCCGTCAGCGCCGCCTTAAACTGCGCTGCGCTGTGGAACCGGTTCTCCACCTTTACGGCAAGCGCGCGCAGTATCGCTTCGTTTGCCATGGGCGGCACATCCTTTAAAAGATGCGCTGGAGGTATGAGCGCATCCGTTATCAGTCGCTCCGTCGCTTCCGTCGGAAGCTTGCCTGTAATGCACCGATAAAATGTAGCGCCGAGTGCATACACATCGGTCCATGGCCCCTGTCTGCCGTTTGTCTGGTATTGTTCCGGCGGTGCGTACCCACGCTTCAAAATGACGGAAAGGCTTTTGCTTCTTTCCATAAGCGCTACGCGGGCCGCCCCAAAATCAAGAAGCTTTACCTGCAGATTGCTGCAAACATAAATGTTGTCCGGGCTGATATCGCGGTGGATGAGCCCGTCCTTGTGAATGATCTCCAGCGCGTCAAATACCGGCAGCAGCAGCCGCAGCGCTTCCTCAAAGGGAAGAGCGCCCCCTCTTCTTGCCATGTACTGCTTGAGATCGCAGCCGTCCAGGTATTCCATGACATAGTACGCGGTGTTGTTTTCCTCAAACAGCGCGTAAACGGATATGATGTTCCCATAGGCCCTGTATTTGTAAATGACGCGGGCCTCCTCCAGGAATTTTTTGAGCCCGTAATGGAATTCCTGCGAGGTATTATAGACGGAGACCGTCGTCGTGCCGGGATAACGGTTTGCCATGCCGGTTGGCAAATATTCCTTTATCGCTACGCGCCGATCTTCCTTGAGATCGTAGCCGATATAGGTGATGCCAAACCCCCCGTTCCCCAACACTGCGCCAACCAGGTACCTGCCGTGCAGTATACTGCCGGCCGGGAGCGCAAACGCCGGTTCCTGCGCAAACCCTTTTCTGGTTCCGCAGTGCACGCATACCCCCCCGGAACTATCCGGTTGCATACATTTGAGACAAAGGCGTTCAATATCTGCTGCATTCATACCATTCTCTCAAGACAATCTGAATTCGTTTTGCGGCGTGGCGAGATAGAAAGAATCCCCCGCGCGCAGCGTTACGGGCTGATGCGGCGTAAGCTTCGTACCGTTATAAAACGTGCCGTAGCTCGACCCCCGATCGATGAGGGTCACAACCCCGCCCGAAACCCGCACCTCACAATGTACGCCACTGATGCCCGGCGTCTGAGACGGGAACACGACATTGCACTGCTTGGGATCGCGCCCCAATACGATGGAATTGGTAAGCGGGTACGCCTGGCCGGAAAGCACACCGTGCGTACAGGCAAGCCGGTTTACGCCACCCGCCTGCACAGGGTATACGGGCGAAGGCGCGGGCGCGAACGGGGCTACCTGCGGCACGGCCTGTGCAACATTTCCGTTCTGCTTTTTACTGCGCACAACCAGCACCGCCACAATGGCGGCCACCACAACGGCGCCTATGATGATATATTTGGTATCTTCACCCCTGCCGCCAACAACCGAGCCGCCTGAAGGCGCGCCCGATCCTCCGCCGGAAGGGTCGTTGTTCCCCCCCGGGGCAATCGCGGGCTTTGTTTCCCCGCCGGAACCAGACGCGTTCGCATACGGAATATCGTTTTCCTCCAGAAGCGCCATGATATAGTCGATGTGTATGGCGTAGTTTATGTTTTCGTCTCCCCATGTGTTTACGCCTATAACATACCCCTTTTCGGTAATCAATGGGCCGCCTGAGTTTCCATGGTTGATGTTGACGTCAATCTGGAAGCAATCCGCATCCAACCGGACGGCGTTCACCTTGCTGATAATACCGCTCGTAATGGTGATGTCCTCAATTGTGGAAGGCAGCGTTTCGCCCTCCTGTACCATGTTGTCGGCAACAGCGGGGAACCCCAGCGCATAAGCCTCCTGCGCGGCCTGCACATATTCGGATGACATCAGCGGCAGCGGGGTTCTTTCCGAAATAGGTTCCACCGCCTGCAGTACGGCGAGGTCCGGCCGTTCGCTGTCCGCAACGATCTCGGCCTCAATGAGCGTGCCGTTCTCAGTTACATTGTCCAGGACGATAAAAACCGCTTGCAGCGCGCCCTTTTCTTGATCAGCCGCTATGACATGGTGGTTGGTCACAAACAACTCCGCGGCATCGCCCGGATTGCCCACCGCAAAACCCGTGCCCGTCGAACCAGCGTTCTCAAAGAGCGCGAGTACGCGCACCACGCCGTTTCTCGCGGCCCGCACGTCCTCACTCGCAGCCCGCGCCGTAAGCGCGCTCAGGCACATCAATAACGCAACGGCTGTAGCCAGGAAATGCCGTATGATCTGTTTTATCTGCCGCATCCTATTTCCCCCGTTCACATGCATTCGAGCACGATTGCCGTAAAATTGTCCTGCTTGGGTTTGTTTTTATGAAGCACAAGTTGCTGGAGCCGCTGCGCGCTTTCGTGTGGCGCAGCCGCCATGGCGGAGAGAATCTCATCATCTGTGAGCGTACCGAACACGCCGTCCGTCATCAGCAGCAGCCGGTCTCCATGCTGAAGCTGCAGCGGGCGGATGTTGCGGTCGATCTTTTCTAACCTTCCCATTCCCAGGTAGCTTGTGACTGCGTTGCGCTGCGGATCGTTTTTCGCAGCTTCAAAGGCCAGCTCGCCCATGGCGGCCTTTTCATCCAGATCCGATCCATAGGTGTGCTCCCGGTTGAGCTGAAATATGGAGCCGCCCCGCACCAAAGCGATGCGGCTGTCCCCAACGGAAAACCAATAGAGCTCCCTGCCCTGTATGAGTGCAGCGACCACGGTGGAGCCGCTCTTTCCCGGGCCCGCGTGGCCCAGCACCGCATTTACTTCATCGTTGGCACGGCCCAGCATATAGAGAAGCTCGGTAGCGGGATCGTTATGGAAGGGACGGCTGTTGAATGACCCAAGCAGGGATTTGACCGCTGTCGTGCTGACCAGCGCGCCGTTGGATAGCCCGCCCATGCCGTCCGCCACTACGGCAAACACGCCCTTTTGACGGCAAAGCGCCTCGTTTCCGATATCCGATATTCCAAAGGAATCCTGCTGGCTTTCCCGCGCGCCGATATGGTGTGCGTTTCCAACCCGCACAACTCCCTTTTCAGCATGCATCCTTCCACCGCCTTTTCCGCTAAACAACCCGCGCTTTTTGAGGAACAGAAAGTACACTGCAAGCGCCACGGCAGCAGCCAACACGGTCAAAGCGATGATGAGCACCAGCGGCTGAACGCCGCTTAAAATGCTGGAAGGCGTGGCGCTTTGCACCGCCTCGCCGACGCCCGCTACAGGCTCAGCGCCGCCCGGGACACTCGAAGGCGTTGCGGTTTTTAAAGCTTCCCCCCCGCCCGCTGCGGCAAGTATGATGAAGGATGCGTTCATTTCGTCCACGTGAACCTTTCCGAGCAAAGCGGCGCGAATACCAACTGCGTTCTCCCGATCTCCAGGGTGTCATACGCCTGGAGTTCCACCGTCATAAATATGGACTTATCGTTATGGCGAATGATGCTCCTACCTTCCCCGGGGGACAGATAATATTTGTTGTCACGCGTATCATAGCTGATAATAGCGTGCTTCTCCCGGGAGATCGTCTCATCGCCGCGGATGCAGATATCGCTCTTTTCATGGCGGCCAACAAAGTTATTATCGGAATGGATGCGGTAATCCCGCCCCTTCTCAGGCCCGTTGGTAGCGACCAGCCAGCCCACGACAGGATCCACACCCAGATCTTTTTTGATGACCACCTGCGTGCGCCCATCGTCCTCGTCCGGCCTGCGCGGAGGCTTTCCGCCCGCGCGTGTGCGGTCGATATCCGCGTAATCCTGCGGTGGCATTGTCATCCCTGGATCCAGCGGCTGAGTCGCGTTGTTTAGGTCGCTATTGCAGTAGGGACATTCCGAATGAATGGCGGAATCGTAAAAATGACCGGCTTTCTGGCACTGCTTCATTGGCATGGTATTTTCCTCCTAAGCATGATTTTGTTTTATGTCTGCACGGGCGCCCCGTGTATGGTCCATTCTTCAGGCGTACTACAGGGCATCTATTTGCGCGCGACTCTGATAGGGATGATCTCGATCAACGCGCAAACGGCATTGAGAAGCAGAAGCGCGAAAGAAGCGGCCAGCATCCCCTCCATCGGGCCGCTTTCTGTAAACAACGCGTATCCCGCAAGCCCCGCGGCGCCCGCCGTAAACACCGGATACAGCACCCGCCTGAGCGGACTTACCCTGAAGCCCTTCCATAAACTCAGGCTGTTCACCACCGCGCCCACAAGCAGCGCATACACGATATACC
>JAEYSE010000115.1 GCA_023435025.1 Bacillota bacterium | reverse complement strand
TGCAGGAGCGGCTCTTATATGAAATCGGGTTCCGCACAGCGCCTTCCTGCGGTGCATGTTTAAGCAACATGGCCATAGCCCCGGATGGTACCGTAATCCCGTGCCAAAGCTGGCTATCCGGCACAGGATTAGGGAATATGCTCACGACACCTTGGAATGCCATCTGGAACAGCAGCAGGTGCAGGGAAATCCGCGCTGTTTCCGGGAAGATGGAGCAGCGGTGCCAGCTTGGCAATAGAAAGCAGGTATGACCATGATCAAGAAAATGCTCACCATTGTGTCAGCTGCGTTTCTCGTCCTGCTCCTTCTGCCAGCCATTCCAACAAAGGCAGCGGAAGCGCTCGATGAGATCAAAAGCTATGTTATCACCATCGATATGCGCCGGGACGGCACTATGGATATCAAGTATCACCTGGATTGGACGGTGTTGAACGATACGGCGGAAGGCCCTTTGACCTGGGTGAAAATCGGCATCCCGAACAAGCATGTGGACGATATCAAGGCCCTCTCTGCAAACATATACAATATCGCGTATCATTCGGATGATGGCAGCTATGTGCGTGTCGATTTTGATCGGCCGTACTACGCGGGAGAGACCGTCTCCTTCGACTTCTCCATCCACCAGTCGTACATGTATACGCTGGATGGGAATATCTCGTATTCGTTTACTCCAGGCTGGTTTGACGGGATTCGGGTGGATTCGCTTAAGGTGTTATGGAATAAAGCCTACGTTACCTCGTCCACCGCAATGGGTACGGAAGGGGAATATTTGACGTGGGAAACTTTGCTTGATGCAGGCGAGCGTTATGAGGTGAAGGTCGTATACCCCATGGGCGCCTTTGTTACATCAAATAGTATGCAGGCGCAGGAAGACGGCGGCATCGGAGATGTCCTGTCTGTGATTTTAGTGGGCGCTATTGTACTTATTGCAATATTTGGGACAATTAACCGCTACCGGGGAGGATTTGGCGGCGGCGGAATGCATGGGCATACGTATCATCATTCCTGTGCCTGTGCGGGTTGTGCCTGCGCCTGTGCGTGCGCCTGTGCTGGCGGCGGGCGCGCCGGGTGCTCTGCCAAGAACTTCTATGGCGCGGGAGTCAAGCTGCATATGCTGCAGGATAAGCTCAAATGAACCGCTTCCAAAAGTTTAGTTTAACCATGAAACAAGCGCTCCCTAGAATTTCGGGGAGCGCTTTCTAGCGTTGGGTTGGGTGGAGAACCGACCTACAGGTCAATTTGCTTTGTCGGAAAGCGTCTTCACCGCTTCCTCAAGTTCCGCCATACGCTCGCGCAGGCGGGAGATTTCCAGCTCAACCGGGTCGGGCAGGTGCACCTGGTCAAGGTCTACGCCTTCCTCCCCGGGAATTTGTGTAACCCGCACGCAGGCGGAGGCATCAATTGGAATTCCCTTTTTGCAGGAGTCCTTACACATACAAATGTCTTCCTTGTCGCAGGGGCAGTTTTCCGCCGTATAGATCGGGCAGGGAAATATTTTTACCACCCGGCCCGGTACGCCCACCACGGTTGCGCAGGGGGGGACGTCCTTTAGCACCACCGCGCCCGCGCCGATTTTTGCATAATCCCCGATATGGATGGGGCCCAATACGCGCGCGCCGCTTGCGATCATCACATGGTTGCCGATTGTGGGGTGACGCTTTCCGGTTTCCTTGCCGGTGCCCCCCAATGTCGCGCCCTGATAAATGGTGACGTCGTCGCCGATCTCCGAGGTTTCTCCAATGACCACGCCACTGCCGTGGTCAATGAACAAGCGTTTGCCGATCGTAGCTCCGGGGTGGATTTCAATGCCGGTAAAAAACCGGCTCCACTCGGAAACCATACGCGCCAGCAGTTTCCATCCGCGCTTGTGGAAAAAGTGCGCAACGCGGTGCGAGCGGACGGCGTGAAAGCCGGGATAGCACAACATGACCTCCAGTGCGGTACGGGCGGCAGGATCTCGGTCTAAAACGCACTTGATATCGCTGCGCAATGTGTGAAACATATAAAACCCTCATTTCAGATTGTTTAACAGGGAAAACAAAAAACACATCCTCGTCCTTCCTCAAAGACGGATGTGTTCCGCGGTTCCACTTTGCTTGCGCATGATATTCGGGCGCTACCCGCCGTTACCAATGCGCCGCTCATTCGCCTTAACGCGGCATACGTCCCGCGATACTTGGGGGAAGGATCCACCGTTGTCGCAGGCAGCTAGGAAACGCACTTCCCCGAAATCGCTTCGCAGGCAGGCTCTCAGCCGTTTTCGTCCTGCCCTCTCTTTGCGCCGGTCGCCGGGTACTCTTCTTCCATCATGGCTTTATCATAGTGTACTGTATGCAAAAGCAGACTGTCAAGTGCCGCGGCATTGGGCAAAAACCGCCGCCCGTATTTGCCTTATGGCCCGGCTGTGGTATACTATATCCAAATACCCTCGCGCCACCCGCGCCTTTGGAGCATTCATGAGTAAAATCCGCGCCTTTTTAATCCGAACAGGAGAAAATATAGAAAAACTCTTTTCCGATATCCGGCAGGCGGTATCGCCCGGTGGCAAAAAGCCACGTACCGTGAGGGAAGAGGAGGAATACAGTATGTCCCAGGGGCAGACTCGCCAGTTTGCGCCGCTTCGCCCGCACAAAGGCGGGGAAGATACCCGGCTGTTTCAAGGTTTAGACGAGCACGCCGAGGAAGCCCATGAAAGCGAGCCTTTGTTTATAGAGCGTGAGCGCAGGCGGCCATTTGTATTGAGCGTATTTTTTACCACGCTCCATTTCGTATTGCTGGGCGGGGTGCTGTTGGGCCTTGCTTTCCTTGGGGCCGGTATCGGCGTGGCGAAAGCGTATGTGGAGACCACGCCCACAATAGATCGCGCGCAGCTGACCAAATCCGACCGAACGTCGTATCTCTACGATAAGGACGGTCAGCTCATCACGACAATTGCAAATTTGGAATATCGGGACTGGGTAGATATTGAACAGATACCTGAAATGCTGCAAAACGCGTTTGTCGCGGTGGAGGATGTGCGCTTCTACCGGCATTCCGGCATAGACATCAAGCGTCTATTCTCTGCGGCGCTTGAAATTTTGGGCAACAGCAACGGCTCGGGCGGCAGCACAATTACGCAGCAGCTCATAAAAAATAAAATCGTGGGTACCGAGCGCAACTATAAGCGAAAAATCCAGGAAGGGTACCTTGCGCTTGAGCTTGAGAAGGAAATCAGTAAACAGGATATCCTGGAGGCCTACCTCAACGACATCCATCTTGGCGAGTCCAATTACGGCGTAAAGACCGCAGCTAAGGATTATTTCGGCAAAGAACTTGATCAGCTTACCATCCGCGAATGCGCCATGCTTGCAGGCCTTACGCAAAACCCCTATTATTACAACCCGCGTAAGAACATGTACAAGCGCGGCCCCGAATACCGCGAGGCCACGCAGCGCCGTACGAACACGGTACTCGAGCGCATGTATGAGGCGAGCTTCATCACATTGGAGCAATATCAGGCGGCACTTAAGGAAGAGGTTCATATCGTGGAGGTTTCCACGCAGAACCAGCTCTATGACATGCCGTATTTTGTGGAATACGCCATACGCGACGTCGTCAAGCATTTGCTTGCACAAAGGGGCTTGCCAGAAACCAACGCCAACCTGAGCGCGGTGGAAAACGAGCTGCGTACCAGCGGATACCACATCTACACCACCGTGGACCGGGATATGCAGAATACTGTGCAGGATACGTTGGCGACTTGGGACAACTACCCGCAGTTAAAGGACCCCAAGGCCGCCCACAGGGAAGAAACGCTCTCCGACGGCACAGTGATCGAAATCGAGTTCCCACAGGCCGCCGCCGTTGTCATTGATTCCCATACCGGCGAGCTTCGCGCCATAATCGGCGGCCGCACAAGCCCCACCATCCGCAAAGGGAAAAATCGCGCCTCGCAGAGCTACCTGGAGGTCGGCTCTTCCATTAAGCCCCTCGCTGTATATGGCCCGGCGCTGGACGCGGGCGCGTCCCCCGCGACCATTATCGCCAACCTGCCGCAGAGCATCGATGGATGGGGCGGGGAAAAGGGATACCCTTACATCGGTGACGCGAAGTATATCGGCCCCGTCACCATACGCCGCGGTATCGTTTCCTCTCTGAATGTCGTGGCTGCGCGCACACTCTTTGAGCGGGTGCAGCCCGAGGTAGGGAAGAAATATTTAGAGAATCTTGGCGCGAACGCGGCCAAAATCAACGCGGACGGCCCGGGCCTTGCGCTTGGCACATCCGGTTTGACGGTTATACAGATGGCGGCAGCCTACGGCACAATCGCCGCAGGTGGCGAATACAAGGAACCGCTCTCCTTTACCCGCGTAGTGGACGACAACGGGAATGTCATATTGGATGCGAACGCCGTGCGGGACACGCACCGCGTCTACAAAGAGAGCACGGCGTACATGCTCATTGATATGCTTACCGACGCCGTGCGTGGCGGTACGGGCACCGCGGCGAAGATCAGCGGCATGACGGTAGCGGGCAAGACCGGCACCAACTCGGATTACCACAGCGTCTACTTTGCGGGTATGACGCCCTACTATACCTCCGCAATATGGATCGGGCACGATTACCCGGAAAACGTGCTCAAGGATAAGACCACCGGCGGTAAATATGCCGCGCAGCTCTGGCAGGCTTATATGGAAAAGCTGCACGAAGGCCTGCCGGACAAGAGCATTATGGACGCTTCCCCGGCGGAGCTTGGCCTTGTCAAAAAGACGGTGTGCTCGGTTTCCGGCCTGCTGGCCACCGAGGCATGCAAGCATGACAGCGCCGGGCATCTGCCAGTGACGGACTGGTTCTTGGATGAAAATGCGCCGACCACGACCTGCGACGTGCACGCGGCCGTGACCCTATGCAACGAAAGCGGGCAGATTGCAACCGCCAACTGTCCCACAGAGACCGTGGTATCGGGCGCGGTCGTTCTGGTTCGTCCGGGAACGTATTACGACCAGTTTACGGAAGAAGTATTGAAGCAGGGTATACCCAACGCGGTAAGAACCACGCTGACGCTGGAGCAGTACAATGAAGAAATGGCGTACTCCGATGGAACGTGCACGCTGCATACGGGGGCCGGGCAGAACGTCACGGAGCTTAGGCAGCGGGCAAGCGCCCTGCGGGATGAGATCCTCGACTTTATTGCCACCAATACGCTGAGCGCGGGGGATGTATCCGTACTCACACAGAAGGCGGATAAACTTTATACCACCATGAACAGCAGCAGCACGCAGTCCATCACCTACGCCATACTAGACGCGCAGCAGGAGCTTGCGCGCGTACGCGGCATCGCGACGCCGCCGCCTTCCCCCACGCCGGAAGCGACTTTGGCGCCCCAACAGACGCCATGATGATGCAACCAGACGCAATTTCGGTCCTTTATGAAAAGGAACGCGCCCGCCTGAACGGGCTATGTAAAGCCGATGTTCCTACAGGCATGCACGCCTCTCCCGTGTTTGGGCAGGGGCCTAGTAACCCGTTTCTTGTGCTGATAGGCGAAGCGCCGGGCGCAGAAGAAACAAAGGAAGGCCGCCCGTTTGTGGGAAAGGCGGGTAAGCAGCTTAATGAACTGTTGCAGCTTGCAGGTATCCCCCGCGAGGACGTGTTTATTACAAACGCCGTCAAGTACCGGCCGGTAACGGTTTCTGAGCGCTCCGTGCGCAACCGAACGCCGGATAAAAACGAAATTGCGGCCTCCTTGCCGCTGCTGCGTGAGGAATTACTTTTGCTGAAGCCCGCATGTATTGCCACACTGGGCAATGTGCCGCTTTCCGCCGTGTTGACGTTATGCGACAAGGATAAGGGGACAATCGGTATGCTGCACGGGAAGCCGATGGATGTGTCGCTCGGTTCCATGCAAACGATACTTTTCCCGCTTTACCACCCGGCAGGGGTTATCTACAACCGCTCCCTGCTTTCGGTATGCGAGGAGGATGCTAAGGCGCTTGGCCGCGTCTGGGCTGTGAACAAACGGTGAAATCTGGATGATCCCCGCCCGTCTGACGGAATGGGTATGCTATAATCAGTGGGAATCATCCAAAGAATACAAAGGAAACTTTAGAACAAAGGTACGAAGGAACTACTATGAAAAACCGTCTCATCGCTGCCGCTTTACTGTTCGCCTTGCTGTTGGGGTTAGCCTCCGGCACGGCCTCGGCGCGTGCCCGCGAATTCGGGCAGGTGACAGCAGAAGACGTCCGGCTCAGAAACGAGCCGAACACGGAATCTGCCGTGCTTGCCCAGCTTCCGCTTGGGACGGAGGTTGAGGTGTTGGATGAGGACGCGGGCTGGTACCGGGTGCTGTATGGAGATACGGTAGGTTACCTGCGTCAGGATTACATATTTGTGAACGCCGTAGGCAGCCGCGCCGGGTACGTACTGGAGGACGGCGTGAAGCTTAGGGGCGGTCCCGGGCAGTCCGCCTATGTGGTGGCTGAGCTTGCTGCAAGCCAGGGCGTAAAGATCAAGCAGATGGTGGGGGACTGGTATTTTGTCGTGGCCGGGGACAACGTCGGCTATATTCACCGCAACTACTTGCTGATGACAAAGGCCACCAATACCGCTAGCAACATGCTCAAGGTAGGCATGGAGGGTCAGGAAGTCAAGCGCATGCAGACGGAGCTCTGTGACAGGGGCTTCCTCGGGAAGGTGGATGTCACAGGCAGCTACGGCGCGAAAACGCGTCAGGCCGTGGCGGAGTTCCAAAAAGCGAACGAGCTGGACGCCGATGGCGTTGCCGGCGCCACGACTTTGAACGCGCTGTATGATATCAACAACAAAATCACCAAGGCGAACGCCACCGCCGCCCAGATCAAGGGCAGCGTCGAGATGTTTGACTGGTTTAAGGGCGGCGGCGAGTGGCTCTATAAGGGCGCAAAGTTCACGATAGTTGACGTCAAGACTGGTCTTTCCTTCCAGGCGCGCAGGTTTGGCGGCTGGTACCATGCGGACAGCGAACCCGTCACCGCCAAGGATACCGCCATTATGAAAAAGATCGCGGGAGGCGAATGGAGCTGGAACCGCCGGGCAATCTGGATCAGCTTCCGCGGCAAATATGTCGCAGCCAGCATGCACTGCATGCCGCACATGGTGGACCCGACCGCCAGCAACAATTTCCCGGGACATTTTTGCGTACACCTTTTGAACTCCAAGGTTCACGAAACAAGCAGACCCTGTCCGCGGCATCAGGCGATGGTGCAGGCGGCATACCGCGCGGGCAAAGCCTAATTCAGTATGGAGGAAGCGCATGAAAATATTGGTTGCCGATGACGATCAAATCGTACACGAGGCGTTGGGCATTTATTTAAAGGCCGAAGGCTATGAGCCGGTGGACGTTTACGACGGGGAAGCCGCCATCGCAGCGGTAGGACCGGAGATCGCGCTGTGCGTACTGGACATTATGATGCCCGGCCGTTCGGGTATTGAAGTGTGCAAGGAAATCCGGAAAACATCGCATTTGCCCATCATCATGCTCACCGCAAAGGGCGAGGAAGTGGACCGCATTGTGGGCCTGGAACTGGGCGCGGACGATTATATCGTAAAGCCCTTTAGCCCGCGCGAGGTGGTCGCCCGCATCAAGGCGGTGCTGCGGCGCACGCAGGAGCAGCAGGACGGGGACGACAGCGCGCTCACATTCAACGGTCTTGCCATCGACTTAAAGAGTTATACCGTCACTTTGCGTGGTGAGCAGGTGGTCTGCACGCCCAAGGAAATAGAGATTTTACACATGCTCGCTTCAAACCCCGGCCAGGTGTTCACGCGCGAGCAGCTTTTGAACCGTGTATGGGGATACGATTTCGCCGGTGAAACCCGTACGGTGGATACGCACATCAAGCGGATCCGCGCCAAGCTTGACAACGAAGGCCTGGGCTGGAGCATCAAGACCATCTACGGCGTCGGGTACAAGTTTGAGGTGGATTGAGAGGAATGGGTCTTAGGCCGTTACGGCCTTAAACGGAGGTTTGGGGGGACGTAGCCAAACGCCGCCTGTGGCGGAAGATGTGCGGCGCAGTCCCAGTGAGCATGGGAGCATTCAATATGTGACCATTGCGAACTTTGGGGCCAGAGCCCCCAATAATGCTTCTTGCCACAACTTGGGGTGCTTACAGCACCTCTTTTACTTGAAAGGAACTGTTCATGCGGAGCATTTTCCTCTGGCGCATGCTGATGATGCTGGCCGTAACGGTGCTTGTCGCCTCCGTGCTGACCACGGGAGGCTACATGTATTTGAGCCGGGACGCGTACACATCCATAATACTCACCGAGCTTGCGCCCAAGGCGGAAGCGGTAAGCCAGCTTTTAACGGAATACAACGAAGGCAATGTGGAAAAGCAGACGTTCTCCCGTCTTGCGGACGGCCTGATGCGCGCTTCGGGCGTGACAGGCATCGTGACGGACGCGGGCGGTGCCCCACTTTACCATACTGTCGCGCTGGATGAAGCCCCGCAGGTGTATCTAGACCTTTTGAACGAGGAGCTTCAAAAGGCGCTGGAAGGCGAAACGACCCGTCACGATGATATCCGTACACCGGACGGGCGGCTTGCGCTGTCCATCTGCATACCCGTGAAAGACGCGGACGGTAATATTACGGGCAGTGTATTTTTGTTGAAATCCGAGGAAGAGATCAACACCACCACGGAACGGCTCAACCGCTCGCTGCTGCTTGTGGTGGCGGTTGTGCTGCCCGTCATGCTGGTGGCCTCCTCGTTCGGCGTACGCCGCCTTGCGGAGCCGCTGCATGAAATGGCAGGCGTGGCTATAGAGATGAGCCAGGGAAATTTTAAGATCCGCGCCAATGAAAAAGAAGTGGGCGAGGTCGGTATGCTTGCACGCGCGCTCAACCAGATGTGCGATACGCTTTCCCAGACCATCTACCAGCTGCGCGCGGAAAAGAGCCAGCTCAACCAGTTGCTTTACAGCTTTTCGGAGGGCATCGCAGCGACGGACAGCGTGGGCGTACTTACGCATTATAATCCGGCGCTTATGCGCATGTTCGGCTCGGTGCGCGTAAATTCCCGCATCGAACTCATCCCCGATTCCGCCATCTGGGACGCATTCGACGAGGTCTACCGCACCGGAGAAATGCAGAACATGCGCTACCAGCTGCCGGGGGATAAAATGCTGTGGATCACGATATCCCCTGTCGTCACGGAGCAGGGCGAGCGCACGGGCGTGGTGGGGCTTTTCAAGGATATGACGGAAATGGAGCGCTTGGAACGAACGCGGCGCGAGTATGTCGCAAACGTCAGCCATGAATTGCGTACGCCGCTTACCGCCGTGCGCGGGCTTTTAGAGCCCCTTGCAGACGGCATGGTGAAGGACGAGGACGACAGGCAGCGGTATTACCGCATCATGCTCAAGGAGGTCGTGCGGCTTTCCCGACTCATTACGGATATGCTGCAGCTCTCCCGCCTGCAGGCGGGCACAGAGTATATGGAGATGATGGAGGTGGACATTAACGAGATACTCGAAGATGTCCGCCAAAGTTACCAAAAGGAAGCGGCACAGCGCGGCATTGCCCTTACCGTGGACGCGCCCAAGCTCCCGCATGTGCTGACCGACCCGGACCGCGTGGAGCAGGTGCTTGTCATACTCATAGACAACGCAATGCGTTATACGCCGGAAGGCGGGACAATCACGCTGTATGGCGAGGACGGCGTGCGCGTTAACATCTGCGTGAAGGATACCGGCTGCGGCATACCGGAAAAGGATATCCCACATGTGTTCGATCGTTTTTACAAGGTGGACAAATCCCGCAAGGAAGGCGGCACGGGCCTGGGCCTTTCCATCGCGCGCAACATCATCTCAAAGCTTGGGGAGCTGATTGCCGTGGAAAGCAAGGAAGGGGAAGGCACGACGTTCCGCTTCACACTTAAAAAATACGTCAGCAACGCCATCGCGCTTGGCCCTGCTACGGAGGACCGGTACGACGTCGTCTCCGATTCCGGCTCGCTTCCGCCCATTATATTGGCCCATGGGCTGGAGGAGGACACCGCCAATGTGGACGCCCCTTACGAGGTGTTGCCGCAGGAAACGAAGCAGGAGAAGCGCGTGGAGCGCCGCAGACCAAAAAGCAGGCTGTAACATCAATAACCAAAGTGGCTGTACTCTGCGATGGAGACAGCCATTTTTATTTTTCCGCCGGATTTCCTATCCGCATACAGGCGGCATAATTTGTCCGCCGCGACATACCTTGTACTAGAGTAACTTCCTCAAATCTAGCCGGTGTCTATGCGGATCTTTTACCGACCCGCGTTGCCTTATCCGCTTCGCGTAGAGCTGCTACGCGGCTCTTCTTCGGCTTTGCGGGACGGCAAAATCTCTCGCATATCCAACAGCTATCTTTTCGTCAGTTGCTCTATACACGGACAGGACAAGGGGGAAGAGGGCATGGAATTTCGGCGGAAAAGGCGTAGAAGGCGTTATGCTGCGCCGGAAGGCACGGGCGCGGGCAAGGCGATAGTGGCTCTTATTGTAATCGCCGCGGTGGTGTACCTGGTCAGCGCTTCGGCTGCCGGCACCTGGGTTGCGCAAAATGTGGTAGCGCCCGTGTTCACGTGGGTGGACAGTCAGCTTAAAGGGGCTCCCGCCGCGGCAACGCCGGGTGGAATAGTGGAGGCCCCGGAACAGCCGCAGGGCGGGCCTGTCGCCTCGGGTAAAACCGTGACGGCTGATGTGGAACTGCCCGCGATGGAATGTTTCGCGCTGCAGATGGGCGTGTTCAGCACAGAGGCCAATGCAGACTCGGAAGCGGAGAAGCTCCAAAATAGGGGTGCAGGCGGCTATGTGATGGAAGACGCGGGAAAGTACCGGGTGCTGGCCGCGGCATACACGCAGCGGGAGAGCCTGGACCAGGTGCGCGAGCAATTGAAAACGGAAGGTCTGGACAGCGCGCTCTATACGTTTTTAGCGCCCATGAGCACGCTCCGCGTGACGGCAACCGAGGCGCAGCTTGAACGTATAAAGGATGGGTTTACGGCGCTCAACTCCCTGCAGAAGGAAATGGCGGAAGCCTCCCTGGCATTTGATAAGGATCAGCGCAAGCCGGCGGAGGGCAAAGCAACAGCCGCAGCGCTGCTTACGGAGTTGAAGGCCGCGAAGGACGTATTCCTTGGGGAGGATACTGGGAGTAATTCGGTGTTATCGGCAATGGAGGCGTGCTTTACTAAGTACGAGGACGCGCTTACAGAACTCTCCAATTACGAAACCGAAAGTTTTGTGGATTTTTCGTCCAAAATGAAGTACACTCATTTATATATTGCACACGCATATGCGACGCTTGCGCAGCAGGTATCGGCTATGGCGTGAATCTTTTTAACTCCACCGGAGGAAATGGATGAAAATTGCCAGAGTGGCGGAAGTGTTGAACGCGAGCGTATTGTGTTGCACGGATTTGATGGACCGCGAGGTGACTTCCGCCTTTGGTGCGGATTTGATGAGCGACGTGCTGGCATTTATGGATGCCGAAACGCTGCTGCTCACAGGCCTGGTGAACGCACATGTCATCCGTACCGCGGAAATGCTCGAGCTGCCCTGTGTAGTGTTCGTGTCCGGAAAAATGGTGGAGGAAGACATTTTGGAACGCGCCAAGGCGCAGAATATTGTACTTTTGAGCACGGCGTTTTCGCTTTATGAGTGCTGCGGCATGCTCTATGGCGCGGGATTGACAGGCTGCAAAAGAGGATAAATATGGGCGCGGCGTTTGTACAGACATTTACTGTCGCCCGTGGAGAGTTCGATACTGCGGGCGATGCTTCGAGCAAAATAAAGGCTATTTTAAAAAAGCTCGGCATTTCTTCAGGGGTGGTTCGTGACGTTGCGATTGCCGCTTTTGAATCTGAAATGAATTTGATCATTCATTCCGTCGGCGGGACAATGCGTTTGGAAGTAACGCCGCAGGAAATCATATTGATCAGCGAGGACGGCGGGCCGGGGATCGCGGATATCGGGCTTGCGCTCACGGAAGGGTATTCCACGGCGCCCGAAAGCGTACGCAACCTGGGGTTTGGGGCAGGCATGGGGTTGCCCAATATCAGGAGGCATGCGCACAGCTTTCATATTGAAAGCGCATTGGGCAAAGGCACGCGTATAGAGGCCAAATATTATTTGGACGGAGCTTCCGGCACAACGTAACGCATCACGGAGGGTCGCCATGTTGTACAAGCATTCGGTCCGTGTGGACCGCAGAAAATGCGTCGGCTGCACCAACTGCATCAAGAACTGTCCCACAGAGGCCATCCGCGTACAGCGCGGCAAAGCG
Organism: Bacillota bacterium; assembly: GCA_023435025.1. Classification (GTDB taxonomy): domain Bacteria; phylum Bacillota; class Clostridia; order Christensenellales; family CAG-138; genus JAEYLA01. Next base: position 44,509 of record JAEYSE010000115.1, on the reverse strand, counting down.
GTCATTATCGACGAACGGTGCATAGATTGCGGGGAGTGCCTGCGCGCCTGCCCCCACCATGCCATGACGGCTGTGACCACGCCGCTTGGCGAACTCAATCTGTTCAAATACAACATCGTCGTCCCCTGCGCGCCCATCTACTCCCAATTCCGTTTGCAGGGGGATCTGGGGGATTTGTTTGAGGCGCTATACTCCCTGGGGTTTGACGCAATATACGAGGAAGCGCGGGGCGCTGAAATTGAGGCCGAGGCGCTCAGGCTCTATTTCCGCTCGGGCGAGGCGAGTTTCCCCGTCATCTCCTGCAATTGCCCTGTCATACCGCGCCTGGTTACCACCATGTTCCCGAATCTTATCGATAACCTATCGCCCTTCGTTTCAGCCGCTGAAATTTCTGCTCGCGTAGCGAAAACCGAATTCTGCAAAAAGATGGGTGTCCCGCGGGAAAGTGTGGGATGCTATTACATTTCCCCTTGCGCAGCACGTATGACCAATATCAAAAACCCGCTTGGGATTGATAAAAGCGAAGTCAACGGCGTGTTTTCACTGCTGGAACTTTACGCGCTGCTGCTTGAACGCATGGGCGAGGGTGGCGCACACCGAGACGTTGCGTTTCCTGCGGGGGCGTACGGCATGGCCACTGCGGTGGTGGGGGGCTTAAGCTCCGCCGTTGGAACCGAACATTACCTTGCGGTGGACGGTATATACAATGTTATACAGTGCCTGGAGGAAATCGACAACGAGCGCCTCAAAAAGCTGCAGCTGGTGGAGGCGTCCGCCTGCGTGGGCGGCTGCGTGGGCGGCCCGCTGCTTTTTGAAAATCAGTTCGTTTCCAAAAACCGCAACCGCAGGCTCGCAAACGCGTTTCCCCGCACGGACCTTGAGCGGGACCCTCACGTACAGGAATATGTGAATTCCCCTATGATTCGTTACAGCAGGCCTTTTGAACCGCGCAGCATCATGAAGCTTTCGGATGATGTGAACGAGGCCATGCGCATGATGGACCGGATGGAGGCCATTGTAAAAAGCTTGCCGGGGTTGGATTGCGGCTCCTGCGGGTCCCCGAGCTGCAGAACGCTTGCCGAGGATATCGTGAGAGGGCAGGCGGTGGAAATGGACTGCATCTTCAAATTGCGGGATAAACTACGCATATTGGCGCAGGAAATGGCCGATCTTGCAAGCGCGGAAAAGCGCGGCTGAACGGCTGTATTGGTTTTATGATTATCGGTCCATCAACAGAGAAGGAGGAACACTATGCTGGTTTCGGAATTAAAAAACCTGCTTGGCGCGCGCCTGGCTCAGCCCTGCCCGGATACAGAGGTGCGCGCGGGCTATGCCTGCGACCTATTGAGCTGGGTCATGGCAAAGGGCGTATCCGGCTGCGCTTGGGTAACGGTGCAGACGCACATGAATGTAATCGCGGTGGCGGCGCTGCATGAAATGGCCTGCATCATTCATCCCGAGGACATTTCGCCCGAGCCCGCCTCGCTTGAAAAAGCGGCGCAGGAAGGTATCGCCGTGTTGCTGAGCGATAAGACGACGTTCGAAATCTGCCACCTTATGGCGGCTTCGGGCATTCCCTCGGTGTAATGCCATGATCAAACTGGCCACGGATCTCCATATTCACTCCTGCCTTTCCCCTTGCGCTTCCCCGGACATGACGCCGAACAACATCGTCAACATGGCGTACTTGAAGGGTCTGCAGGCGATTTCCGTATGCGATCACAACTGCGCGCATAATCTTCCGGCCATGCAGGCTGCGGCGGATGCGCGCGGCCTCATATTCATCCCCGGCATTGAGGTGGAAACGCGCGAGGAAGTGCATGTGCTTACGTTGTTTCCTTCGCTCGAACCCGCCATGGAGTATGGTAAATGGGTGTACGACAGCCTTCCGGATATTGAAAACCGCCCGGCATTCTTTGGCGAGCAGCTGATTATGAATTCGGAGGATCGTTTGATTGGCACGGAGCCGCGCCTGTTGATTCAGTCCACCACCCGAACGATTGACGAGGTGGTTTCAAAGTGCCGGGATTTTGGCGGCGTAGCCATACCCGCGCATATTAACCGCAGCGCGAACTCCCTTTTGCACATTCTCGGCTTTATTCCGCCCAACCTTGCGTTTACCTCCATAGAGGTCTGCGCGCAGTTTACGCTGGTGGGCGTGGAGATTTCGCGCTACCATGTGCTCTATGATTCGGACGCGCATACGTTGGGGGGGATATCGGAGCCCAATCACTTTCTTACCGCTTACGAGCAATCCCCGAAGGGCGTTCTAGACTACCTTGCTGGGCAGAAGTAGCGGTACGCAGATCAAATCGATATCCTGTATACAAAAATACAATGTATAAAAATTCTATAAGGACGCGGAAGGGAAGCCTCCGCGTCCTTTGGTTCCGCACGATTTTTCTTATATACTTGCATGTCTTATAAAAAGCAGGAATGCGGGCAGGCGGCGGAGCTTGTAAGAACAAAAGTGATATAGTATAATTATACATAGAATCACTCATTGTATGGCCCTTTAAAGCAAAGAAGCCTCTTCCGGCCATGCGAAAAAGCTGATACACTAAAGAGAAATCGGCATAAGCCATAGTTTTGATACATCCACAGGGAGGAACACGATGATCACACTCAGATCGCATGGCGTTTATTTAAAGGACGGCGTACCCGTACCGGGCGGCGAAGGGTTTCCCACGCCCAACGAGGCGCGGGAACGAACCATATCAAGCGCCATATTGCGTGCCCATAACGTGTCGGAAAAACCGGGCAAGTTCAATATCCGGTTTGACAAGCTGATCTCCCATGACATTACATATGTGGGCGTCATTCAGACGGCGCGCGGCTCTGGCCTTACCTCCTTTCCCGTGCCCTATGCCATGACCAACTGCCACAACTCCCTTTGCGCGGTGGGCGGCACAATCAACGAGGACGATCACGTGTTTGGCCTTTCCGCCGCGAAGAAGTTCGGCGGCATATACGTGCCCGCCAACCTGAGCGTCATTCACATGTACGCGCGCGAGGAGATGGCGGCATGCGGCAGCATGATATTAGGCTCGGACAGCCATACCCGCTATGGCGCAATCGGCACCATGGGCGTGGGCGAAGGCGGGCCGGAAATTGTGAAGCAGCTTCTAAAGAACACGTATGATGTTGACACCCCCGAGGTGGTGCTCGTCTATGTGACGGGCGCGCCCAAAAAAGGCGTCGGCCCGCACGACGTCGCGCTTGCGCTGGTTGGTGCAACGTTTAAAAACGGCTTCCTAAAAAACAAGGTGCTTGAATTCGTAGGCCCGGGCATCAATAACCTGTCCGTGGAGTACCGCAACGGCATAGATGTGATGACGACAGAAACCACCTGCCTTTCTTCCATTTGGGAAACGGACGAAAAGGTGGCGGAATACTACCGCATACAGGGCAGGCCCGAGGCGTACAGAGAACTGAAGCCCGGCAACTATGCCTATTATGAGAGCATGATTGAACTTGATCTTAGCAAGGTCGAGTGTATGATCGCGCTGCCGTTCCACCCGGCCAACACCATGACCATCAATGATCTTAACGCCAACCTTCATGATGCGCTCCACGGCATTGAGCAGGAGGTCTTAGAGCAGTTTGAAGGGAAAATCAAGCTTGACCTCGTCTCCAAAATCAAGGGCGGCAAGCTGTGGGCGGATCAGGGCGTTATCGCGGGCTGCGCGGGCGGCCTGTTTGAAAACATTGCGGACGCCGCAGCCATTTTGGATGGTGCGGATACCGGCAACGATTATTTTTCGCTTTCGGTCTACCCCGGCTCCATGCCGGTCAACCTGGAGCTTTCTAAAGCCGGGGTGCTGACCAAGCTCATTGAAGCGGGCGCCGTCATAAAGCCTGCGTTCTGCGGACCCTGCTTTGGCGCGGGTGACGTACCCGCCAACAACGGCTTCTCCATCCGCCACACCACGCGCAATTTCCCCAACCGCGAGGGCAGCAAGCCCAACCAGAGCCAACTTGCGGCGGTGGCGCTGATGGATGCACGTTCCATAGCGGCTACGGCAAAGAACAAGGGCGCTTTAACGGCGGCCACGGAACTTGCGCCCGAACCCGCCAAGGAGACATACCAATACGACGCCGGCATATATCAAAAGCGCGTCTACAACGGCTATCAGCATCCCCAGCCGGAGGAAGAGCTGCGTCTTGGGCCCAACATCACGGATTGGCCCCAAATGTACCCGCTTACGAAAAACCTACTGCTGGAATTAACGGCGGTCATACACGACCCCGTTACCACCACGGATGAGTTGATTCCGTCCGGCGAGACCTCTTCTTACCGCTCCAACCCGCAGAAGCTTGCGGAGTTCACGCTTTCGCGCCGTTGCCCGGACTATGTGGACTTATGTAAAGGCGTGCAGGCGCTCGAAGCACAGCGCCGTGCGGGCAAGGAGCCGGAAAAGCTTATATCTGCCCTGCGGGCAGTTGGCGCGAAAGACGCGCTTTCGGATACCGCGTTCGGTTCCGTGCTCTTTGCACGGAAACCCGGGGACGGTTCCGCGCGCGAGCAGGCAGCCTCCTGCCAGAAGGTGCTGGGCGGCTTTGCGAATATCTGCCATGAATTCGCCACCAAGCGCTACCGCAGCAACTGTATCAACTGGGGCATACTGCCCTTTACGCTGCCGGAGGGTGCTCAATTCCCCTATGAGGTTGGCGATCTTGTGTTCGTGCCGGATATTTGGGATGCCATCGCCACAGGAAAAGAAGAGATCCCGGCCAAGGCGATCAAGCGGGATGGCTCTGTTGAGGAACTGACGCTCTATGTCAAAAACCTGACCGATGATGAAAAGACCATCATACTTGAAGGCTGCCTGATGAACTATTACGCCGCGCGTTTAAAGGATAAATAAAGGGGAAAAACATGCCTGAAACAATCAAGATGACCACGCCGCTTGTGGAAATGGACGGCGACGAAATGACCCGCATCATCTGGCAGATGATCAAGGACGAACTGCTGCTGCCTTTCGTGGATCTGAAGACCGAATATTACGACCTTGGCCTAGAGTACCGCGACGAAACGAACGACCAGGTTACTGTGGATGCGGGCAACGCCATACTCAAATACGGCGTAGGTGTCAAATGTGCCACCATCACACCCAACAAGCAGCGCGTGAGCGAATATAACCTCAAGGAAATGTGGAAAAGCCCCAACGGGACAATCCGCGCCATACTGGACGGTACGGTGTTCCGCGCGCCTATCCTGATTGACAGCATTAAGCCCGTGGTCAAAAACTGGAGGCTTCCCATCACAATCGCCCGCCATGCGTATGGCGACGTATACAAGGGTACGGAATACCGCGTGCCTGGGAAGGGCAAAGCGGAGCTTGTGTTCACCGGGGAAAACGGGGAAAGCTTCCGCCAGACCGTCTATGATTTTGAGTGCCCCGGCGTGCTGCAGGGCATGTTTAACAAGGATACGTCCATCAAATCCTTCGCGCACGCCTGCTTCCAGTATGCGCTTACAACCAGGCAGGACCTCTGGTTTGCCACAAAGGACACTATATCCAAGCAGTACGACCAGACGTTCAAGCTGCTCTTTGAAGAGATCTATGAAGCGGAGTACGCACAAGCGTTCAAGCAGGCGGGTATTGAATATTTCTATACGCTCATCGACGATGCCGTGGCCCGCGTGATTCGCAGCGAAGGCGGCTTTATCTGGGCATGCAAGAATTATGATGGCGACGTCATGAGCGATATGGTATCTACCGCATTTGGATCTCTTGCCATGATGACATCCGTTCTGGTAAGCCCGGACGGCAAGTTTGAGTACGAGGCCGCCCACGGCACCGTGACCCGGCATTATTACAGGCATTTAAAAGGGGAGGAAACCTCTACCAACCCCATCGCAACCATATTTGCATGGAGCGGGGCTTTGAAAAAGCGCGGGGAACTGGATGGGTTAACAGACCTCATTTCCTTTGCGGATAAACTGGAAGCCGCAAGCCTGAAAACGTTGGACGACGGCATCATGACAAAGGACCTCGTCGGCCTTGCAGAAGGCACGCCCAAAGCTGTGAATACGCTGGATTTTATCCGCGCCATACGGGAGCGGCTGGAAGAGGCATTGTAGCGCTTTTATATGGTAAATAGAGACCGGATGGCAAACGCCATCCGGTTTTTGCATGTGCCCAAAAGGCAACGCAGGCGTCTCCAGCCGAGGACACGGCGAGTTGAAGCGCCAATACCCTAAGAGTAGCTTAATCTTGGAGCTAAAAAGAGCAGGATGACAATTCAGCCATCCTGCTCTTTTGGGGGATATCCAAGGATTGCTCCTTGGGCGGGGGAGGAGGGGTGACGCCCCCCCATGCGGCTTGTTCGATGATTGGATTACTTCGTCACCGTAATGATGGTGGTGGCTTTCAGGTTAAGCACCTGGTTTCCGGTGTTGGTCGAATAGGACATGTCCGCGCTGATAGCGTACTTGCCCGCGGGCAGTTTGAGGGTATTTGTGGAGAAATACTCCTTTGCAAATGCCTTGTCTGCATCCGGGGACAGGCTGCCGCTCTTGATAAAGCCGAACGTAAGGGGCTTGGCTTTTGTAAGCGTGGTCTGCGCCAATTCAAGGGTAGTGGGGTATTCGCCGTTAAAGAGCGTGTTCCCGCTGATGGACTTGATGGGGAAATATACAAGCTGTCGGGTGCCGTAGAGCGTGAGTCTGTCGCGGCTGCTGATGTTTTTCAATACCGCATAGCACTCAATGGGTTCGTTTTCCTTAAAGGTTGTCTTGTTGAGCAGCAGTTCCAGCCGTACGCTGCCACCCTCCGCTACGGATTTTACAGGGGAGGTGGAGGGAATGGGCTTTTCAACAAGGTACCGGGAGTAGGCGTATGCAATTTTTCCGTTAAAGAGCACTTTGGACCAGTTGCCGGATACGCCGAGGTACTCCACCATATCGCCCTTGTTCAGGTAACCGGTGATGGCATATTTGGTGCTGGGACCGGTACGAACATTGAGCGCGGTGGTTGCAAAGCGGTATTGCTTGGCGGGTACGGGTGTAGTGCCGCCGCCGGTAGTGGGCCTGGTGAGGTACTTGCTGTGTACGAAACCGATATCTCCTTTATAGAGAACCATGGCCCAGTTGCCGGAGTCGCCAAGGTACTGGACAGTTTCACCCTTTTTAAGGGAGCCCCTGATTGCATACTTTGCGCTGTCCGGGCCTGTGCGGACGTTGACGGGCTCCGTGGCGGAACGGTAATACTTCGGCGTCTGTTTCAACGGGTCCATCAGATACTTGCTGTATACATAGCCTGTGGTGTTTTTGTAGGAGATCTTGGACCAGTCGCCGCTCTTGCCAAGATAGGAGACGAGCTCCCCCTTGACCAGGTAGCCTATGGCGGGATACTTGGCGCTGCTGGGACCGGTGCGGACATTGACATTGGTGGTCGCGATCCGGTATTCCTTGGTCTGCGTGGTCGCGGCCAAAGCGGGCACGGCCATAAGCAGCATGGTTGCGGTGAGTACAGCCGCGATCAGTTTCTTAAGCATTTTCTTACCTCCTGTGTGGTATCACTGTATTGGAAACGCTGCTGCGGCCGGATTCGTTGCAAGGGAGTTGACTCCTTGTGAAGGAGATTCTGTATAATTAGCGTTGCGGTGGACAAACATTCTTCCTATTCCTTATAAAGGGGTTCAATCGAATGTCCCTACAAAAACCACGTCCGATTGTTTGACAAGTGCTAGCCTGCGTGGTAAACTGTTTCGGTGAGCCGCTCCGTGCCGGTGTTTAAACGCGGGTTTTAACCCGGGCCGGGCATGGGCGAGACTGGTAAGAGGAGGAAGACGTTATGTATGCAATCATTCAGACGGGCGGCAAGCAGTACAAGGTGCAGGCGGGCGACGAGATTCTCGTAGAGAAGCTCTGTGCGGAACCCGGCGCCGAAGTCAGCTTTGACGTTCTGTTGGTTTCCGGCGACGCCGGGATTACGGTGGGCAAGCCGGTTGTACAGGGCGTTATGGCCAAAGCCAAGGTCATCGAGCATGGCAAGGGCAAAAAGGTCATCGCGTTCAAGTATAAGGCCAAGAAGAATTCCAGCAGCAAACAGGGCCATCGCCAGCCCTACACCAAGGTAGAGATTCTCTCCATCGGGTAAGAAGCTATGGTAACGGTTTGTATGCTCTTCCAAGACCGCGCACTTGTCGGTTTTGAGGCAAGCGGGCACGCAGGCTATGGCGATGAAGGGAGCGATATCGTATGCAGTGCCGTTTCGGCGCTCACACAGACGATCGCTTTCGGATTAAAGGAACGGTTACAACTGCCATTGGGGCTTTCCATTGAAGAAGGATACCTCTACTGCATTCTCGGGCAGGATTGCTCGGATGCGCAATTGGAGCAGGCGTCCATATTGCTGGATACACTGCACCTGGGGTTAAAGAGCATGGAAGCATCCTATGGCGAATACCTCAGCATAACGGAAAGGGAGGTGTAGAGTATGTTTATGATGAATCTCCAGTTGTTCGCGCACAAAAAGGGCGTTGGCAGCTCGCGTAACGGCCGTGACAGTGAATCGAAGCGTTTGGGGCCCAAGCGTGCGGACGGTCAGTTCGTTCTCGCCGGCAACATCCTAGTTCGCCAGCGCGGTACGCACATTCATCCCGGCAATAACGTCGGCAGGGGCAAGGATGATACCTTGTTCGCTTTGGTAGACGGTGTTGTGCGTTTTGAGCGCAAGGATAAGGAACGCAAGCAGGTGAGCGTTTACACGCAAGAGGCTGCTGTGCAGTAAAAAGTTTTATCGGTTGATAAAGGGACGAAAGGGTAACCTTTCGTCCCTTTTTGTATAACTTATGGTTCAGTCCGGCACCCTTTTTACCGATTATATATAGAAAAACGATTATATCACCCGGCTTTAATAAGGGGGCCGGGCAACCTGGGGGTAAAATGTCCGAATTCAACCGTAGTTTTGTCAATTTGTACGACCTTTTGATTTGTCTCACCAATGCGGAGGATATCGTCAGTCCTGAGCTTCACTACCACCACCAGCAGGTGGCGTATCTCGCGTACAAAATCGCGGAACGTGTGGGTATACCCGAGCGCGGGAGGAAAAACCTGATGCTCGCAGGGTTGCTGCACGATATCGGCGCACTGTCCACAAATGAGCGACTTGAGCTTTTGGAAAACGAACCGCTTACGGCAAACTCGCACGCGTTCCGCGGGGCACAGCTGCTCGAAGGGTTCGAGCCGCTCTCCCAAGCAGCGGAAATCATAAAATACCATCACCTAAGCTGGAACCATGGGCAGGGAAAGTCTTATATGGGCAGGGAGGTCAGCCTGCTAAGCCATATCCTGCACCTGGCCGACCGGGTCTGCGTGCTGGTCAACAAGCAGGAAAATGTCCTGGGTCAGGCGGAGCGCATCCGCGAAACCATAATGTTAAAAAAAGGAAGCGTTTTTGCGCCCAAACTTGTGGAAGCGTTTTTGCAGCTGAGCGTGGAAGAATACGTATGGTTGGATATCTCCTACGACCCGCTTTTATACATCCTGCCGGAGATCGTGCAGTTTGATACGGTGGAAATGGATATGGAGCAGGTGATTGAGCTGACGGCCATATTCTCAAAGATCATAGACTACAGGAGCCCCTTTACCGCAACGCATTCCGCGGGCGTCGCGGCAATTTCTGAGAAGCTTGCGGAGCTTGCCGGCTTTTCCGGGGACGAATGCAGGATGATGCGCGTGGCGGGAAACCTGCACGATCTCGGGAAAATCGCGGTCAGAAGCGCAGTGCTGGAAAAGCAGGACAGGCTCAACGCGGAGGAGTTCAACGAAATCCGTAGCCACACGTTCTATACTTTCAGGCTGTTGCAGGCCATCAAGGGATTCGAGACCATCAACAGGTGGGCCTCCTTCCATCATGAAAAGCTCAACGGCAAGGGGTATCCTTTCCACCTGAAGGAAAACGAGATTCCCTTAGGCTCGCGTATTATGGCAGTGGCGGATATTTTTACCGCCATTACGGAGGACAGGGCGTACCGCAAGGGGATGACTCCCGAACAAACGGTGCGGGTATTGAAGCAAATGGTGGCCGACGGATCCATATGCCCCTATTCCGTTTCCCTTGCGCTTGATAACTTTGATATGCTTAACACGCTCCGCATAAAGGTACAGACCATGGCGGGGCAGGATTACCAAAAGGCCGTCCAGTCCGTATCTTAATGGAATCAGGTCAAGCCGTGCCTGATTTTTGACGAAGGTATGTACAATTATGACAACCTTCGTGCGTCTGTTGTGTTGCGGACAGGGGCATACTATAATTTTCTTAGGTTGAAAAGGAGGATTTTGTATGCAGAAAGCGCCGCACATCCTGATATGCGACGATCAGAAGATCATCCATGAGACGCTGGGCATTTATCTGGAGAATGAAGGGTTTACCTATGCTTCCGCGTTTGACGGCATACAGGCGCTCAGCATGGCGGAAACCGAAAAACCCAGCCTAATCATACTGGATCTGATGATGCCCGGAAAATCCGGGGTGGAGGTCTGCCGTACGCTGCGTATGACAAGTCATGTTCCTATCATCATGCTTACCGCTAAAGGCGAGGAGATTGACCGTGTGCTTGGCTTGGAGCTGGGAGCGGACGACTATATCGTAAAACCTTTTTCCTCGCGCGAGGTGGTGGCCCGGGTCAAGGCGGTGCTCCGCCGCATGAAGGAGCAGCAGGAAACCCCGCCGCAGACGCTGCGGTTTCATCAGCTTGAAATCAATGTCGGCAGCTACGACGTACGCTATGAAGGAAAGCCCGTTCCCCTCACGCCCAAAGAGGTGGAGATTTTGCACTTGCTCGCTTCCCATCCGGGGCGCGTATACGACCGAGAGCAGATACTCTCCATTATCTGGGGGTATGATTATTTCGGGGATACGCGGGCGGTTGATACGCAGATCAAGCGCATCCGCCAGAAGCTACCGCAGGAAGACGTGCCCTGGGGCATCCGGACGGTATACGGCGTGGGCTATAAATTTGAGGCGGGGCAATGAAAAGCGCATTCCTCAAAAAGATATTGCTGTTCCTGCTGCTGACGCTTTTGATCTCCTCGCTGCTCACGGCCGTTTTGTTTACTTATACCAGCCGCAACGTGTTCGCCGGCATGAAAGCGCGGGATATGGTACCCGCCGCGCTCTATATCAGCGATATCGTGGCCCAGTACCAGCGCGGGGAAATCAGCCCGTGGACGTTTGAACGCCTGCTAAACAACGACCAGACGATCTGGGACGCTTCGGTGCTGATATTCGATGAAGCGGGCAACCTGCTTGCGCGCACGCGGAACGCGGATACTGACCGGATGATCGATGCGCTCTCATCTTACCTGCCCGATATGCTCTCCGGCAAGTCAGGCGTGTTCCGCCTTGTGACTGCCGAGCTTGGCATCGTGGTGGGCGCGCCGGTTTCGGGTATGGACGCAAAGGTGACGGGCGCGGTGTTCCTGACAAAGCCGCTCCATGAAGTAAACACGGCACTGAACAGCTTGAACAGCGCGCTTCTGATCAGTCTTTTGATCGTCTCTTGCGCCACCATACTGCCCGCCTATTTTGTTTCCCGCAGCCTCTCCAAACCGCTTCTGCAGATGTCGCAGGCGGCGCGCGCGATGGCCTACGGGGACTACACCGTAAAGGCGTATGAAAAAGGCAGCGATGAAATTGGCGTGCTGGGAAGGTCTTTAAACGAGCTTTCCGCCGCGCTTGCAAAAACCATAGGCGATCTTGTACTGGAGCGCAACCGCCTTAGGAATGTGCTTGACGGGCTTAAGGAAGGCATTGTCGCAGTGGATGAAATGGGCTATGTCACCCACTGCAACCCGTCCGCGGAACGGCTGCTAAGTACAAATGCAAAGGATGCGCAGAGCGCGCTTGACCGCCTGGAAGCGCTGTGGCCGGGAATTGGAGCGCTGATGCGCGCGGGGAACTCCGCTTCCCGTACAGCGTCCACAGAAGGGCTTCAGCTCCGCATCACCGTCACCCAGCTGGCCGGGCAACAGGAGAAGTGGGCAGGCGCCGTTACAATGATACAGGACGTCACGGAGGAAATGCGCCTGGAGCAGACGCGCAGGGATTATGTGGCCAATGTCAGCCACGAGCTGCGCACGCCCATCGCCTCTATACGAGGTTTGGCGGATGCGCTCAACGACGGGCTGGTAAAGAAGGAAGAGGACAAAGCCCGCTATTATGGCTATATCCTGCGGGAAAGCATGCGGCTTTCCCGGCTGATCGACGATTTGCTGGAGCTGTCCCGGCTGCAGTCCGGCGGCGTGGCGTTGGAAAAGCGTGCGTTCCCGCTTAAGCCGTTGCTTATGGAGCTGTCCGAACGGTTTGAAGCGGCCGCGGGGGACAGTGGGCTGACGTTCCGGCTGGAGCTTCCCGAAGGCGAATTGCAGGCCTATTCCAATGAGGACCGCGTGGAACAGGTTCTCGTCGCGCTATTGGACAACGCCATCAAGTACTCGGCGGACGAAGGCAGAGTCACATTGCAAGTGGAGCATGCGTCGGATGGGCTTGTTTTAAGTGTGTGCAACACGGGCCATATCCCGGAGGAACACTTAAGCCACCTGTTTGAACGCTTCTACAAGGCGGATACCGCCCATGCGGAGCAAGGCACGGGGCTGGGTCTTGCGATCGCGAGTGAAATCATGTCTCTCATGGGCGAGCGCATCTGGGCGGAAAACCGGGAGGGAGAGGCCTGCTTTTACTTCACATTAAAAAAAGTCTAAACACGAATGTATAACGCGTCCGGCCATGCCGGACGCTTTTTTTATTCAAAATTCACCGGTTTATACGGTTTTCTTAAGCCGAACAAAGGTGTTTGCCTTGACAATCCGGCCCCCATTCTCCTAAACTTTATAAAGAAGGTCATAGAAAGGGGCAGGTAATGAAAAACAATTTGCTGGATAAATGGAAGGAAGCAGCGCAATCCGTCCTGCCCGTCAGCGCGATTGTTTTATTTTTGCATGTTACCATTTCTCCTTTGCCGTTATGGACTTTTATCCTGTTTCTTGTGGGAACCGTGCTTACCATACTAGGAATGAGCATATTTACGCTGGGCGCGGAGCTTTCCATGATGCCTATCGGTGAAGCCATCGGTTCTGAATTAACCAAGTCCAGAAAACTGTGGCTTATAATTGCGGGCGGCTTTGCTTTGGGGCTGATCGTTACGCTGGCGGAGCCGGATCTTCAGGTGCTCACCAAGCAGGTTCCCGCTGTGCCCGATCTTGTCTTAGTCGTTACGGTCTCGGTGGGCGTCGGCCTGTTTCTGGTGCTGGCGCTGCTGCGCATTCTGTTTCAGTTCCCGCTTTCCATTATGTTTGGTATTTCCTACGCGCTGGTGTTCCTGGTTGCGGCATTTACCGCACCGGATTTCTTGGCGGTAGGGTTTGATTCGGGCGGCGTGACTACAGGCCCGGTTACAGTGCCGTTTATACTAGCGCTGGGCGCGGGCATTTCTGCGGTGCGCGGCGGCAGGAATGCGGAGGAGGATAGCTTTGGGCTGTGCGCGCTTTGCTCCATAGGCCCGGTGCTTGCGGTGCTCATAATGGGCATGTTCTTTGATGTTTCCGCTTCGGGTTACGCCTTTACAACACCCGAAACCGTGAACGGATGGGGGGAACTTGTTCGCCTTTATGGCAGCGGGCTTTATTCGTTCTTCAGGGAAGTGGCGGCGGTGCTGTTGCCCATCGTCGTGATATTCATGTTTTTTCAGATCGTACGTCTGAAGCTTTCGAAGACCACGCTGTTCCGCATATTGTTTGGCATTTTGTATACGCTTATCGGCCTCACCGTGTTTTTAACCGGTGTCAACCTCGGGTTTATGCCCATAGGCAAGCTGATTGGAAAGACGATCGCGTCCATGCCGAACAACTGGCTGCTGTATCCGCTGAGCGCCGTATTGGGCTTCTTTGTCGTGTATGCGGAGCCTGCGGTACATGTGCTGACCCACCAGGTGGAGGAAATTACAAGCGGCGCGATCACCAGGCGCATGATGCTTACGGGCCTTGCTATCGGCGTAAGTATGGCGCTATTGCTTTCCGTGCTGCGGTTGATGACGGGTATCAGCATCTGGTGGTTCTTGGCGCCCGGGTATGTGGTGGGGCTGCTTTTAACGCTCGTCACGCCCAAAATATTCACAGCGATCGCGTTCGACTCCGGAGGGGTGGCGGCGGGCACCATGACGGCAGCCTTCCTGCTTCCGTTTGCGGTGGGCATATGTGACGCCGTGGGCGGGAATATTATGACGGACGCATTCGGTATCGTGGCCATGGTCGCAATGATGCCGCTTATCACAATACAAATCATCGGTATCCTCTACCAATGGAAGCTCAAGCGCAACGAACGCCTGGAACAGGCTTTAGAGGCGCAGGCGACGGAGGAAGAGGAAGTATTTATCCCCCTGACCGAGGACGTGGAAATGCTGCCGCTTGAAACGAAGGACGAAGCCGCACTAAGCGAAGAGCAGGTTCCTTTGCCGGATATAGAAACAAGTGAAACGAAGATACAAAACAACGGGGTTTTGCATCAGGACGCGCAGCATGCTACAATGCCGGAAGAGGAACCGGAAGCGAAGGAGCCAAGGGACTCTCTTCCGCGTTGCGGGGATACGCAATGCGGACCGACTCAGGAAGAAAGCGCGGAGCACATGGTAGCGGGGGAACCCGCAGCCACGCAAGACGTCCATTTATCAAAGGAGGAGTAACAGTTTGAATTCGGCTGCACAGATACCGCCGCTCGTATTCCTTGCCGCCGTGATCGACCGGGGCAAGGGTGAGAAGCTTGCCGAGCTGTTTACGGAGCACGGCGTCAAACTGAGTTTTTTGAGCCTTGCAAAGGGTACGGCGGAAAAAAGCATACTCTCGTACCTTGGCCTGGGCGAGACGGAAAAAGAAGTTTTATACGCCGCGATGCCATATGTGCTTTCCCGGGAAATGCTCAAACGTCTGGATTGCGAATTTAAGCTGTATAAGCCCGGCAGGGGAATCGCATTTACCATACCCATCAACTCGGTTGTGGACGCAGGGTCCAAAAAACGTTTGCTTGGCGCTGTCAATGTGGAAGGGGAAAAAGCCATGGAACAGACCTATCAGCACGATGTGATCGTGATTATCGCTAATCAGGGGTATGCAGAGGACGTTATGGATGTTGCGCGGGCCGCGGGGGCGACGGGCGGCACCATACTCCATGCGCGCGGCGTGGGGCTAAAGCATGCGGAAAAGTTCTTTGGCGTCACCATACAGCCCGAAAAAGAAATGCTTTATATCGTGGCGAAAAAGGAGGCCAGCCGTAAAATCATGCTGGCCGTGACGGAACAAAAGGGCTGCCATACGGACGCGCGCGCAATCGCGTTCTCCCTTCCCGTCAACGGGGTGGCCGGGCTTTTCTCCGTACCGCCGGACTGCGCGGCGCAGGAAGGATAAACACTTTTACTAAAAACCTGATCATAAATCAGCTTGTTGTTTGGCCGTGCGCAATTAGAGTCGCACGGCCATTTTTTATCAAATCTCGCATATATGGCATTCTGTTGTTCTACAAATTTTACATGTCCCGTATGCTATACTGTGTCCACCTGAGCGAGCGGGCTTAATACGAATTCAACCATTCACGCGTCGTCGCGGAGGCTCGTTTCGCGCGTGGCGGTGTCGCCCTCCGTTCAACGTAGCGCTGCTACGTTTCGCTCCGGCTCCTTGCCCCGCATCGAAAATCCCTCGCCGCTTTGGAGGCGTTAACGGTTTCCATTCGTACAAGAAGCACAACAAAAGAAGAGGTAGCCATGCGGATCTCCATAGAATGGTTCCTGCTGGATAATACGCTGATGAACCTTTGCGTGCTGCTGCTTGCCGCGGCGCTTTCGGGCCTGCGTATTCGGCTGCCGCTTTCGGTGGGGCTGTGCCTGTTGGGCGGCGTATTTGCGCTTCTTTCTCTGTGGCTTTTTCCTGTTTTGCTTACGCCCGTTCCCAAGTTGTTGTTTGCATGCGTGCTGGCGTTTGGCCTGCGGGCGGACGGATGGCGCGCATATCTGCGCGGGCTTCTTTGCGTGCTGTTATGCGCGGCTCTTTTAGGCGGCCTTGTGCTGCTAGCGGCTTTCGTGTTTCATCGGAACGGCATTTCCGGCCTGGATAACGGTGCGCTTGTCGGTGCGGTAGAGACCCGCGTATTGCTGATTGCCACAATACTTGCGGTGTTGCTCCCACGCATACTCCGGGCTTTGCGCAACGCGGCGCGCACAGCCTCTCTGCACGTGCCGCTTTGCTTTACATTGGACGGCTCGGAAATGGAGCTTGACGCGCTGATTGACACCGGCAACCTGTTAAACGAACCTGTAACCGGCCTGCCGGTGGTGCTCGTCTCGTGCACATCGATGGGAAAACGCGAGGAAGGTTACCCGGTACGCTACTGCGGCGTAAACGGGGAAGGGCTTTTGTATGCCCGCCGCGCCCAGTCCGCCAAGATCCGCATTGAGGGAGTCTGGCATAGTACGGATATCATGGTCGCCCGCTCTCCGGTGCCTATTACTGGGGCAAAGGCCATTGTTGGAAACAATGCACTGCCGCCGGAAAGTATATATAAGCGCAACAGGGAGGAAGTACATCGTGCATAGATTTATCTCTTGGCTGTACCGGCTGCTGTTTAGACGGCCAAAGGGCGTATACTATGTCCATTCGGGGGAAACATTGCCCCCGCCGCTTACCGTGGAAGAAGAGCAGGAATGGATCGACCGCCTTTCCGTCGGTGATGAACAGGCGCCGCATATCCTGATTGAGCGCAACCTCCGGCTGGTGGTCTATATCGCGCGAAAATTCGAAAACACCGGCGTATGCATCGAAGACCTCATATCCATTGGCACAATCGGCCTTATTAAGGCCGTCAACACATTTGATCCGGATAAACGGATCAAGCTCGCAACTTACGCCTCCCGCTGCATTGAGAATGAAATACTGATGCATTTGCGGCGCACCTGCAGGCTTAAAATGGAGGTCTCTTTGGATGAGCCGCTCAATATTGACTGGGACGGCAACGAGCTGCTGCTGTCGGATATCTTAGGGACGGAGGGCGACTTAATCGGCCGGGGAATCGAGGACGAGGTGGACAGGGAATTGCTGCTCTCTGCGCTCAACAAGCTGACAGCACGGGAACAAAAGATTGTGCAGCTCCGCTTTGGCCTCAATTCCGACCGGGAGTGCACCCAAAAGCAGGTGGCGGATATGTTGGGCATTTCGCAAAGCTACATTTCCCGTTTGGAAAAACGCATTATCAAACGGCTGCGCAAGGAAATCGCGCGGATGGAATAATAATTCTTTTATAAAGTATTGGCATATATAAAGGATGCGCGCCGGAAAGATTTTCCGGCGCGCATTTATGGATAAAAGCCCGACGAACGCGAGGTTCACCGGCGGCTTGCCTTAAACATACTTCTGCATATGTTTCAACGCGTTCTTTTCCAGGCGCGACACCTGCGCCTGGCTGATGCCGATTTCCTTTGAAACCTCCATCTGCGTCTTCCCTTCAAAAAAACGCATTTTCACAATCCGCTGCTCGCGATCCCCAAGGTGGGAAATACCCTGCGTAATTGCGATGTTGTCAAGCCAAAGCGCGTCGTTCACCTTGGCGTCCCCGATCTGGTCCATCACAAATATGGCGTCGCCGTCGTCGTGGTAGATGGGCTCGTAGAGCGATATGGGATCCTGTATGGCGTCGAGCGCGAACACGATTTCATCCTCGGGCAGTTCAAGCTCCTTGGCGATTTCGGCGATGGTAGGCTCGCGGGTGAAAGAATCCATGAGCCGCGTGCGCGCCTGTAGCGCCTTGTAGGCGACGTCGCGCAGCGAACGGCTGACGCGAATGGTGTTGTTGTCCCGAAGGTGCCTGCGTACCTCGCCGATGATCATGGGTACGGCATAGGTGCTGAATTTGACGTCGTGAGACAAGTCAAAATTATCCAAGGCCTTTATGAGGCCGATGCAGCCCACCTGGAACAGATCGTCCATCTGCTCTCCACGGTTGGTGAACCGTTGAATCACGCTCAATACAAGGCGCAGGTTGCTGCGCAAAAACTCATCGCGCGCTCCGGTATCCCCTTCTTTCACGCGCAACAAAAGCGCGCGCATCTGTTTCTGGGTCAGCACCGGAAGCTTTGAGGTATCCACGCCGCAAATTTCCACCTTGTTAAGCGCCATAACCGTTCCCCCTTTTCTGCTGTGTCTCGGTACCTTTTATGATTGCCGAAGCCACACATTTTATCCGGTTGCAAAACCTGCTTTCGCTGTGCGGAGAACCATGGAAAAACCGCGAAAAAAGGGGAGAATTCGGCCAAAAAGCAGCAAAAAAAGAATAAAAATGGAATAATATACCGTTTTGGGTGGGGTTGACTATTTACTCTTGCCGCCGCATAGCCTTTATAGAATCCCCCTTACGGGGAGCGGAATTGGGGGACCATAAAGGCGTATGGCAGGGAGAAAAAAGAAGGCGCCGGGCAAAAAGACGCCTAAAAAAGGGCCGCATAGGGCCCCGTGGAACAGGCAGCTATTAACCAAGCTGGACCTTCCGGTGGAGACCGACGCAACCGTACCCAAGCTTACCATGGTGGGGCGGGGCGATCTGCTGGTGGAAAACCATACGGGCGTGCTGCAGTACGAGTCCACGCGCATTCGTCTGACCACGCATGAGGGCGTGCTGCAGATCGGTGGGACTGACTTGAATCTGCTGGAGCTCTCCACCGGCCGCGCCTATGTGCGGGGGACGCTGACGCAGATCGGCTATGAGGAGTAAGCGCACGCAGGAAAAAGGTGGAGCGTCAGTTGGCGCAAAGCGCCGCAGGTGGTAAAGATGTGGAATTCTGTATCGGGATATGTTATCATACGGTTGGACGGCCTCGGCTTGGAACGCATGCTAAATGCCATGCTTTTAAGCGGTATTGCCGTCTGGAACGTAAAAAAAGAAGGCCGCGCGCGTATAACTCTTGAAATGCGCGCAAAGGATTTTCATAGGCTCAGGACTCTAAAGCGCGGCAAGCGCTGCAGCATCCATATCATGGAGCGGCGTGGCGTTCCTTTTCTGTTCGCCCGGTTCCGGTTCCGAAAGCTGCTGATATTCGGCCTGCTGCTATGCGGGCTGTTGGTCATAGCAGCACAGACGCGCATTTGGCTGATCCGCGTGGAAGGCGCTATTCGCGTTCCCCCGGCTGTTGTACTGCGGGCGGCTGAAGAAGCGGGCATATTTGTCAGCATGCCGCGCAGCGCGGTGGAGCTTGCTTCCCTATCCCAGGCTGTGCGGGCGTATGACGACCGCATCGCATGGGCGGGCGCAAGGACGGACGGCATTATCCTGACACTGCAAATTGTGGAAGCGGAGCCTATCCCGCCGCGGCCAGATAAAAGCGTCCCGTCCGACGTGGTTGCAAAAAAGGATGGCATTATACAAAAGGTCACCGCGCTTTCGGGAAAGTCGAACGTCAAGCCCGGGGACGCCGTGCGTGCGGGGGAGATCCTCATACGCGGCAACATCACGCGCGAAGGCGCGTCGGTTCCGATGTACGTGTATGCCGAAGGGGAAGCTCTGGCCCAGGTTTGGTATACGTCCTCCGTCACGCTTCCCTGTACGGAAGAAAAGCTGTTGCGAAACGGGCAAAGCGAGCCGTTCCGCGTCATTGAAGTAGCAGGACTTCCGCTGTTTCAAACCGAAAGCAGGTTTTCGCAATTTGAGGAAGAGGTCAGGCAGGAGTCCGTGCAGCGGGGCTTAACGCTCCCGCTGAAAGTGAAAAGCGGCGTCCGGTACGAGCTGACCATACAGGAAGTACCCGCAGATGCGAACGAAATCACAGCGGAGGCCCTTTTTAGGGCCGAGCTCGCGGCGCTTGAAGAGGTGCCCAAAGACGCGCAAATCATAAAAAAGGTGAGCGAATCCACCATATTGGAGGACGGCAGCATTCGCGCGGTTGTGGCGGTATGCACGCAGGAGCAGATCGGTGTCGTAAAGCCGATGTTCTGATTCTGAGCAGTTTGCCGCAAAAAAAATGGCGGCGAGTAATAACGAAAGGCAGTGCGATATTTGGAAGAACTGAACCTGTTAGAAGAAACCCCGGTGCGTGCTCCGCTCAAATCCGAGGCGTTTTTGCCGGTACAGTCGATGGACGAGCAGATCAAGCTGTTCGGCGTGTTCGATGAAAACTTAGACATTTTGCAGGCGGAAACGGGGGCGCGCATCAGCACGTCCTCCGATTGCATCAAAATAGAGGGAAATACCGCGGATGTGGAGCTTTGCCGGGTGGTGTTGGAAAAGCTCCAGCAGATGCTCAGAAAAGGGGAGCCCATCAACCGCAGCCGCATCCGCTATGCAGTGGATCTCGCCAAAGACGGCAACGCGGACTTAATTGAACAGATCATGGGCGACGTCATCGCCATTACCAACAAGGGCCGCCAGATCAAGTGCAAGACGCTTGGGCAGAAACGGTATGTGCAGGCGCTCAAGGAATACGATCTCGTGTTCGGCGTTGGCCCTGCGGGCACCGGTAAGACCTACCTTGCGGTGGCCATGGCGGTTCTTGCGTTCAAAAACAAAGAGGTGGACCGCATCATACTGACGCGCCCCGCCGTAGAAGCAGGGGAAAAGCTGGGGTTTTTGCCCGGCGATCTCCAGAACAAGGTGGACCCGTATTTAAGGCCGTTGCATGACGCGCTCAACGACTTTTTAGGCAACGAAACTTACCGAGGGCTTATGGAGCGCGGCGCGGTGGAAGTCGCCCCGCTTGCGTACATGCGCGGGCGCACGCTCAACAACGCCTACATCATTCTCGACGAGGCACAGAACTGCACGATTGAGCAGATGAAGATGTTCTTAACCCGCTTTGGCGAAGGCTCCCGCGTAGTCGTCACCGGAGACATCACGCAGATTGACCTTCCGCAGGATAAAAGAAGCGGCCTTGTGCACGCACTGGGCGTGCTTGAGGGCGTGGAGGGCATTTCGCAAATATTCCTTACACACAAGGATGTCGTGCGGCACGACCTGGTGCAGCGCATCATCCGCGCATACGAACGGAAAAAGAGCTGACGGTTTTTACTCCGAGGGGGATTGATTTGCCGGGGATGTTCGGGCTAAGGAGGTACAAATGGGCAAGAAAGAGGAAGGCAGGGAGCGCGTAGGGATTTTTAGTGTGCTTTCGCTTGCGCTCGTGCTCGCCCTTTTCTACGGGTGTGCCATAGCCGTGCTTTCGCCCAAACGCTACGATATCATGGCGGGCATGGTAGCACCCGAAACCATAGAAGCGCCGCGCAGCGTGGAGGATGAAGAAGCTACCGAGACGCTGAAAGATGCCGCGCGGGAAGCCACCAAGGCCGTATATCGGCTGGATTCGGCTTTGATAGAAAACTATACGTCCGGGGCTGCCGCGTTCTTTGACCAGGTAGACCAAATGCGCCAAAGCGCGCAGGCGCTGCTCGCGTCAAAGGGGCTAAATACGGCGGGAGAAACTGCGCTTTCTGTTGAGCAATGGAAAAGTGCGCTCAACACGCAGGAGCTCAACGGACTCCTATCGGTATTGTCCGTGCCGCTGACCCAGGATGAGGGCTGGCAGCTTTTGAGCGCGAAGGCGAGCGAGCTATTGCGCCTGCAGGATGCAGTGCTTTCCAAACTGACCACGGCGCTCAAGAGCGGGTTGGAAGAACGCGCGCTGCTGGCCCGAAAAACCGCGTATGTTCAGGAACTGAACGCCACCACGCTGCCCGATACGTTAAAGGCCGTGGGCAAAAAGCTTTTTGACACATACCTCCAGCCCACGTTTGTGGTGGATGAGGAAGCGACCGCCCGCGCCCGCCAGTTTGCAGCCGATAGCGTGCAGCCTGTTATCGTGAAGCGGGGAGAGGTCATCGTCCAGAAGGGGGAGCAGATCACCGAGCAGCAGTTTAAGCTTTTGCGGGAGCTCGAGCTTGTGCAGCAGGCTGGAGCGGATGCACGGCTTAGAACCGGCCTCGCGCTGTTCCTTGTTCCTTTGTTTGTAAGCTTTGCGGCGTTTTTGCTGTTCTATAACCCCAAAGTGCTGTACAATAAGAAATCAACGCTGATACTTGCGTTTTCCTTGGCGGTCGCCGTGCTGCTTGCGGTAGCGCTCTATACGCTGGACCCGCGCGTGACCACAGGGATTATCGGCGTTATGCTGATCGCGCTGCTTCTGGACAATGTCACGGCCATGGCGGCGAACGTGCTGATCTCCATCTGCCTTGGCCTTATGGCGGGCGGCCAGGGCGAAGCGCTGATGGGATTTGACGCGATGACGTTGGCTGTTTCCATGCTCATAGGCGGGCAGGTGGCCATATTCGCTTTAAAGGGGAACCAGAAGCGGGGCTCCATCATTGCCGCGGGCGCGCTTTCGGGCGCTGCCGCAGCGTTTGTCACCGCTGCTGCCTATGTCATGGCGGGGCGTACGGCGCTGGATACCCTGCTTGCGGCGGCGTGGGCGGTGGGAAGCGCCACCATATCCGCCGTGCTTGTGGTGGGCTCGCTTTCCCTGTGGGAAAACCTATTTGATGTCGCCACCAGCGCAAGGCTTGCGGAACTATCTAACGCCAACCATCCGCTTTTACGGCAGTTGATGACGGAAGCCCCCGGTACGTATCATCACTCCATGATGACGGCGGCGCTGGCGGAAAGCGCCGCGGAAGCGATAGGCGCCGACGCGCTGCTTGCCCGCGTGGGCGCGTATTACCACGATGTTGGAAAGCTTAGGCGGCCGCTGTATTTTAAGGAAAACCAGAAGCCTGGCGAGAACATCCACGATACGCTGCCCGCTCTAGAAAGTGCCGCCATCATACTGGCCCATCAGAAGGACAGCGTCGTGATACTCAACAAACACAAAATGCCCGCTGCCGTCGTGCAGATCGCGTTTGAACACCACGGGAACTCGCTGGCGGCGTACTTTTACCACAAGGCGACAAAGGAAAGCGGGAAACCTGCGGCGCAGAAGAGCTTTCGCTATCCCGGCGCGCGGCCTTCCACCAAGGAAAGCGCAATCGTCCATCTGGCGGACAGCTGCGAGGCAGCGGTGCGAGCCATGGAAAACCCCTCCCGCGAGGATGTGGAAGAAACCGTGAACCGCATCATCAAGGGTAAAATGGACGACGGGCAGCTTTCCGCCTCGCCGCTCAATTTCCGGGAGGTTTCCGCCATAGAACAGAGCTTTTTGCGTACGTTCAATGGGTTGATGCATGAGCGCATCGCGTATCCGGAATTGAGCCGCCCGGGGGAAAACTAATGTATACTATTTTGGATGAAACGGGAACGCTCAAAAAGGAAGAACTGGCGCTGATGCAGGCCGCGGTAGATGCGACGTTCGCGCTGGAAGGAAGACACGGCACGCTTGCGTTATATTGTGTTACGCCGGAAGAAATCCGCGCGCTTAACCTGGAGCATCGGTCGGTGGACCGTGTGACGGACGTGTTAAGCTTCCCTATGGCAGAGCCGGGAGAAACGCCGCCCGACGGATTCTTTGGGGATATCATAATCTGCCCGGAGCGTGCAAAAGAACAGGCGGGGGAATACGGGCATAGCGTTGATAGGGAACTTGCGTTTTTAACCGTACATGGTGCGCTGCACCTGTTCGGATACGACCACATGGAAAAAGATGAAGAAACATACATGCTCGAACGGCAAAGAGCCATACTGGAAAGGATGGGAGTACCAAGATGAAACGGACGATACATGACCTGGAGATCAAGAATTTACTGCGCATGGCCAACGAGGCGATGGACCGCTCCTATGCGCCCTACTCCGGTTACCGCGTGGGCGCGTGCCTGAAAGGCGAATCCGGTGCCTATTATTTGGGCTGCAACATTGAAAACGCATCATTTACGCCAACCAACTGCGCCGAGCGGACCGCGCTATATAAGGCGGTATCCGAAGGCGAACGCAAATTCGAGGCGCTGGCCGTCATTTCTTCGGGTGAGCAAACCACGCTGCCCTGCGGCGTTTGCAGGCAGGTATTGGTGGAGTTCTGCGATCCGGATATGCCGGTGATTTGCGCCAACCGCAGCGGCAAGTTTCAGATCTATGCGCTGGGCGAATTGCTGCCGCACGCATTCACACCTGAGGCATTGAAATGACGTCTTTCCTAAGCGGCTTTGTTTCCATCATCGGCTGTCCCAACGTGGGCAAGTCCACACTGTTAAACCGGCTGGTCGGTCAGAAGATCGCCATCGTTTCTCCGCGCGCGCAAACCACACGCAACCGCATCACTGGCGTATTGACGCGCAAGGAGTACCAGATCGTGTTCTTAGATACCCCCGGCGTGGCGTCTCCTAAGAACCGCTTGGGGGAATACATGCGTCGCGTGGCTTATTCTGCGCTTGACGAGGTGGAGGCTATCCTCTATCTTGTGGACCCGATCAATGGCCTAAGAGAGCGGGACGAGGCGCTCGTGGCGCGGCTCAAGGAAGCGAAAGCGCCAAGAATTGGGTTGATCAATAAAATCGATCTCTGCTCGCTCGCCCAGGTGGAGGCAGCGGAGACGTTTTTGGAAAAAGCGGGCTGCTTCTCCCACATACTGCGCGTCAGCGCGGAAACCGGCTCGGGGGTGGAGAAGCTGGAAGCCCTGCTGCGCTCCTACCTGGTGGAAGGACCGCAGTACTTCCCGGAGGACATGGTCACGGACGTCCCCGAGCGGACTTTGTGCGCCGAGCTGGTCCGGGAAAAGGCGCTGCTGCTGCTGCGTGAGGAGGTGCCCCACGGCGTGGGCGTGGAAGTGGATAAAATGGCCGTGCGCCCGGAAGGAGACCTTACGGACGTATGGGCAACGATCTACTGCGAACGCGAAGGGCACAAGGGTATTGTCATCGGCCACAAGGGCACCATGCTCCGGCGCATCGGCGAAGCGGCGCGGCGGGATATGGAATGGATGCTGGGTACGCGCGTCAACCTGCAACTTTATGTCAAAGTCCGGGAGGACTGGCGCAACAGCCCGAACGCATTAAAGGAGCTTGGGTACGAATAAATAAAAATATGGGTTCTTAGGGGCTTTCCGCAGGGAAGCGGGCTCGTTGTACGAAGGGTAAAAACCGATCCTGTGAATCGGTTTTAGTACCCCGAGTACCGCTGTTTACGACCCTAAGCGGAGGTTTGGAGAGAACCTCCTGCGGATCGCGTTGGACTCTGTGCGGCAATTGCCGTGCATCTTGTTTTTGCCGAAAATTGCATTTCATTGGATTTCCCGTCTTGTGGCACACTAGAGAATATTCCAAAAAACAAGGAGTGCATTTCTTTATGGCCAAAAGCAAAAAACGGGATGCGCAACGCGCGTGGCGCGAATTTTCGGAAACGGGGGCGGTGGGCGCTTATCTGACGTACCGCGCCATGCGAACAAAGGAAGAAGGCTTTGAGGAACGTCTTCCTGAACACTGATTTTTTGCCCGGGGTATCCCGGGCATTGTTGATAAGAGGCGGGGGATATGGCATTTCTGACGGTGACGGGCATTGTCACGCGCTATGTCAATTATAGGGACAACGACAGAATATTGACCCTCTTTACAAGTGAAATGGGCCGTATCGATGCAAAAGCAAGGGGCTGCCGCAAGCAGAAAAGCCCTTTGCTTGCGTGCGCCCAGCCTTTTGTGTTCGGCGAATACCAATTGTTCTCCTCAAAGGACCGCTTTGTTATTGACCAGTGCGATATCCGGGAAACGTTCTACCCCTTGCGGGAGGATATCGGAAAATTCACGGCGGCAAACGTTATGCTATCGCTATCAGGCCTTGGTGTGCAGGAACGCCAGCCCAACGCGGAGCTGTTTTCGCTACTGTATCACTGCCTGAGTTTTCTAAGCTACGGGGAGAGCGAACCCATTGACCTGGCGCTGTGTTTTGTAACCCGCTACTTTGAGGTGATTGGCTTTCGACCCGCCATTACGTCCTGCGCGGTGTGTGAAGAAAATCTCCGCACGCACAGGGAATTGAAGTTTCATGCCCAATCGGGAGGGGCACTGTGTTTAGACTGCGCCAGGCGGGAAAACATAGGAGAAAATGTATCCGGCCTGACATTGGAGGCGATGCGGCGCATGCTTCTTTTGTCAGATGCAGAACTGGACCGCGTGCGGCTACCGCATGCTGTGCGCCGCGAGCTTTTTGGAGTGCTGGAGGCGTATTGCGCGGCTATTTTGGAGAGAGAAAGCAAGCCGCTTTTGTCGCTTCGGGAATTGCTGTAGAGAACATGCTCAGGCATGCAGGATTTCCTGCATTATGCGAGTTTTCCATTGCATTCTTCTGAAGGAAGGGTTATAATGAAATGCGCTATTAGAGCGGCTATGCCGTACAGTATTTAGTCGGTTTGCAAAAATGGTTTTACCGGTTGCTTTCAAATAGAAATTTTTATCAGGAGGGCATTACATGGCACACAAGTACGTTTATCTTTTCAGTGAGGGTAACGCACAGATGCGCAATCTTCTGGGTGGCAAGGGCGCGAACCTTGCTGAGATGACCGGGCTGGGTCTTCCCGTTCCGTTCGGCTTCACCATTACCACGGAAGCTTGTACGCGTTACTATGAGGACGGCAAGCATGTCGGAGATGATATTCAGGAGCAGATATTCAAAGCCGTTACGGAACTTGAAAAGGTCGCTGGTAAACAGTTTGGCGATGTAAAGAACCCCTTCCTTGTTTCCGTACGTTCCGGTGCACGCGCCTCCATGCCGGGCATGATGGATACCATACTGAATCTGGGCCTTAACGACGAAACCGTGGTAGGTTTGGCTGCGCTCACCAGCAACGAGCGCTTCGCGTATGACAGCTACCGCCGCTTTATCCAAATGTTCAGCGACGTTGTCATGGATGTGGAAAAGGCCAAGTTTGAAGAAATCTTAGACGAAGTCAAGCACGAAAACAACTGCACGCAGGATACCGATTTGACCGCGGACAACCTCAAAGAGGTCGTCAAGCGCTATAAGAAGCTCTATTTTGAGGAGAAGGGTCATGAATTTCCTCAGGACCCCAAGGTTCAGCTTATGGAATCGGCACAGGCCGTGTTCCGCAGCTGGGACAACCCCCGCGCTATCGTATACCGCCGCATGAATGACATCCCCTATGATTGGGGTACGGCCGTCAACGTTCAGGCAATGGTATTTGGCAACATGGGCAACGATTGCGGCACCGGTGTTGCGTTTACGCGTAACCCTTCCACTGGCGAAAACAAGCTCTATGGCGAATACCTGATGAACGCCCAGGGCGAAGACGTTGTGGCCGGTATCCGCACGCCGTCCCCCATTTCCGAGCTTGCAGCGGGTATGCCCGAAGTATATGCCCAGTTCAACACCATTGCGCAGACGCTTGAAAAGCACTACCGTGATATGCAGGATATGGAGTTCACAATTGAGCGCGGCAAGCTCTTCATGCTCCAGACCCGTAACGGTAAGCGCACCGCGGCTGCGGCTTTGCAGATCGCCGTTGATCTCGTCAACGAGGGCATGATCACCAAGGAAGAAGCGCTCCTGAAGATCGATCCGCGTACGCTTGATACGCTGCTGCACCCCACGTTTGAAGCTGCTGCCATCAAGAAGGCCAAGGCCATCGCACATGGCCTGCCCGCTTCCCCGGGCGCTGCCTGCGGCCGTGTCTACTTCACTGCCGCCGACGCCATCGAGGCTGTAAAGCGCGGCGAAAAGGTCATACTTGTTCGTCTTGAGACCTCTCCCGAGGACATCGAGGGCATGTATGCTTCCGAAGGCATCCTGACCGCTCGTGGCGGCATGACCTCTCACGCGGCGGTTGTTGCGCGTGGTATGGGTACCTGCTGCGTGGCCGGCTGCTCCGAGATCGTGGTTAAGGAAAAAGAGCATCTCTTTACCACCGTAAGCGGCGCTACCATCAAGGAAGGCGATTGGATCTCCTTGGACGGTTCCACCGGCAATGTATACGGCGAAAAGATCCCCACCGTGGAAGCCGCTGTTTCCGGTAACTTTGCCACCATCATGGGTTGGGCTGACGAAGTACGCAAGCTGAAAGTTCGCACCAATGCGGATACCCCGCATGACGCCGAACAGGCAATCAAGTTCGGCGCAGAGGGCATTGGCCTGTGCCGCACGGAGCATATGTTCTTTGGCGAAGGCCGTATCCCCGCTGTGCGTGAAATGATCGTCTCGAAGGACGAAGCAAGCCGCCGCAAGGCACTTGCGAAGCTGCT
This sequence comes from Bacillota bacterium, assembly GCA_023435025.1. Taxonomy (GTDB): domain Bacteria; phylum Bacillota; class Clostridia; order Christensenellales; family CAG-138; genus JAEYLA01. The sequence continues at coordinate 16,371 of JAEYSE010000115.1, read as the reverse complement.
GCCCATGCAGCGCTCCGACTTCAAGGGCATCTACAAGGCGATGAAGGGCTATCCCGTCACCATCCGCCTGCTGGATCCCCCGCTGCATGAGTTCCTGCCCACCGCGGATGCCGACATCAAGGCGCTGGCAGAGGAAATGGGCCTGACGTTTGAAGAACTCAAGCTGACGGTCGCAAACCTCCATGAGCTCAACCCCATGCTGGGCCACTGTGGCTGCCGTCTGGCCGTTACGTATCCCGAAATCGCGGAAATGCAGGCGCGCGCCATCATCGAGGCCGCCATCGAAGTCCGCGAGGAAACGGGCCTTGATATCGTTCCTGAGATCATGATCCCCCTCGTAGGCGATGTCAAGGAGCTCCAGTATGTCAAGGAGTTCGTAGACAAGACCGCGAAGGAAGTCATGAAAGAGCGCAATATCACCATCAAATACTTGGTCGGTACCATGATCGAAGTGCCGCGCGCCGCTCTTGTGGCGGACAGCATCGCGAAGTCTGCAGAGTTCTTCTCCTTTGGTACCAACGATCTTTCCCAGATGACGTTCGGCTTTAGCCGTGACGACGCGGGCAAGTTCCTGGACGACTACTATAAGAAGAAGATATTCGAGAGCGATCCGTTCGCAAAGGTAGACCAGGAAGGCGTCGGCCGCCTGATGAAGCTTGCCACGACCGAGGGCCGCGGCGCACGCCCCGACCTCAAAGTGGGCATCTGCGGCGAACACGGCGGCGATCCCTCCACCATCGAGTTCTGCCATAAGCTGGGGCTCAACTACGTTTCCTGCTCGCCGTTCCGCGTACCCATCGCAAGACTCGCAGCGGCCCAGGCCAGCATCAAGGAGAAAAAGGGCGAGTAATGACTCTTTTGCAATAAGCGTCTTATTCAGGGAAGAATCCTCTTTACGGGGATTCTTCCTGCGTTTTTCGGGTTTCTTTTTGGCGCGCGGATGCCGAAATGGACGCTTATGCAGGAACCTGAGCTTCCCGTATATAGCGGGCGGCTAAATTATGGCTTTGTTTCGAACAATTTTCGCTATTGTTGCATTCAATGCGCGTTTGTGCTAAGATTATTCGGATAATGGCTATACGTGCGGGTACGCATGAAAAGAGTAACGTGGAGGGCTAGAATGGCGACTGTTGAAACACTTGAGAATAAAAAGGTAAAGCTTACAGTAGAAGTAGGCAAGGAAGCGTTCGCGGAGGCGTTGCAGCAGGCATATGAAAAGTCCAAAGGGCGCTATAATGTACCGGGTTTCCGCAAGGGAAAAGCCCCACGCAAAGTGATTGAAACCATGTACGGCGAAGGCGCGTTCTATGAGGATGCTTTTGAACTCGTATACGCCGACGCTTACGATAAAGCCGTGGAAGAACATAGCATTGAGCCAGTGGAGCGCCCCGATATTTCTATTGAGAAAATCAGCAAGGAAGACGGCGTTGTGTTTACCGCCGAAGTCGCCGTCCGGCCCGAAGTTTTACTGGGCGCTTACAAGGGTATAGAAATAACAGACAGAGCGTATACTGTGAAAGACTCTGAACTTGATGCAATTCTTGAACAGGAACGCGAAAAGGTAGCCCGCTATGTGGAAATGGAGCGCCCCGTGGAAGATGGGGACCGCGTACTGCTTGATTATTCCGGCAGCGTAGACGGTGTAAAGTTTGACGGCGGCACCGCTGAAGGCCAGACGCTCGAAATCGGCTCCCACACGTTTATCCCCGGTTTCGAAGAGCAGCTTGTGGGCTTAGAGAAGGATGAGGAAAAGGACATTACCGTTACCTTCCCCGAGGAGTACCATGCCGAAGACTTAAAGGGCAAAGAGGCGGTATTTAAAGTAAAGATCAGGGGCATACAGAAAAAGGAACTTCCTGAGCTGGACGATGAGTTTGCAAAGGATATTTCCGAGTTCGATACGCTTGAAGAGTTCCGCGCGGACAAGCGCAAACAATTAGAGGAGCGCAACGCACAGCGCGCCAAAGCGGAAATGGAAGACGAGGCCGTGAAGGTCGTCGCTGAGAACGCGACGTTCGATGTGCCTACCGCCATGACCGAGCGCCAAATGGACTACATGCTGCAGGACATCGCCTACCGGCTCTCCATGTCCGGGCTCAAGCTCGAGCAGTATTGCCAGTACATGGGTACGGATCCGAGAACCCTGCGCGAAACCTATCGTGCGGAAGCCGAACAGCGCGTGCGTGCGCAGCTAGTGCTAGAGGCGGTCTCAAAGGCCGAGAATATCGAGGCTACCGAAGAGGAGCTTGCGCATGAAATCGAGCATTACGCCGGGCATGCGGGCAAAGAGGCCGAAGAATTCAAGGCCACTCTTAAGGACCAGGATTTCGAGTATTTCAAGGAGCGAATCGTGGTGCAGAAGACGATAGAGCTTCTCGTTGCGAACGCCAAACTTGTGAAAAAGGCGGAAGAGGAAGCCGAGGCGTAATGCGCCCGGGAGCCTGAAAGAAACAGGCGGCATTCGTTTTCGCCTTGACGGAAAGTAAGACAACATTTAAGGAGGAAAACGGGTATGAGTTTAATCCCAATGGTCGTAGAACAAACAAATCGCGGAGAGCGTTCTTACGATATTTATTCGCGTCTGCTCAAGGACCGTATTGTGTTCCTGGGCGGCGAGGTGACGGACGATGAGGCGAACCTCATTGTAGCGCAGTTTTTATTCTTGGAGGCGGAGGACCCGGATAAGGACATCAGCCTCTATATCAATAGCCCAGGCGGTTCCGTTACCGCGGGCATGGCAATTTACGATACGATGCAGTATATCAAGTGCGACGTATCCACCATTTGCATCGGCATGGCCGCGTCCATGGGCGCGTTCCTGCTGGCTGCAGGCGCGAAGGGCAAGCGCAAGGCGCTGCCCAATGCAGAGATCATGATCCACCAGCCGTCCGGCGGCGTACGCGGCCAGACCACGGATATACAGATCCAGGCGGAGCGCATGATTGCCATTAAAAAGTCGCTCAATCAAATTCTCGCCAACCGGACTGGCCAACCGCTGGAAAAGGTGACGATCGATACTGAGCGCGACAACTTCATGACTGCTGAGCAGGCACGCGCCTATGGCTTGGTGGATCAGATCATTGCCCCCAGAAGGTAGGTAATTTATGCCAAAATATGATGAGAAGGGCCCTGTCAAGTGCACATTCTGCGGGAAGAACCAGGATGAGGTGCATCGCATTATCGCGGGCCCGGGCGTGTACATCTGCAATGAGTGCGTGGAGCTATGCCGCGAAATCATTGATGAGGATACCGCCACGCAGCCTGTGGACCTCTCCGATGTCCCCAAGCCGCAGGAAATCATGAATACGCTCAACCAGTATGTCATCGGGCAGCAGCAGGCAAAAAAGGCGCTGTCTGTTGCCGTATACAACCACTACAAGCGCATCGGCGCGGGGGCCTCGCGCGATGATGTGGAGCTGCAAAAGAGCAACATCATTATGTTGGGGCCTACGGGCTGCGGCAAGACCATATTGGCCCAAACTTTAGCTAAAATATTGAACGTACCCTTCGCCATGGCGGACGCCACCTCTTTAACCGAGGCGGGCTATGTGGGCGAAGACGTGGAGAACATTCTCTTAAAGCTCATACAGGCTGCTGATTATGATGTGGAGCGCGCCGAAAAGGGCATCATCTACATCGACGAAATCGATAAAATCGCCAGAAAGAGCGAGAATCCCTCCATCACCCGAGACGTTTCCGGCGAGGGCGTGCAGCAGGCGCTTTTGAAAATACTCGAAGGCACCACCGCAAGCGTCCCCCCGCAGGGCGGCAGGAAGCACCCGCATCAGGAGTTCATACAGATCGATACCACGAATATCCTGTTCATCTGCGGCGGCGCTTTCGCGGGAGTCGACGATATCATCAAAAAGCGCACTGGCGAAAAGCTGATGGGTTTCGGCGCGGATGTGCAGAGCAATACCAACAAGGACATCGGCGCGATCCTTCGGGAAATTCTGCCTGAGGACCTTTTGAAGTATGGTCTTATCCCCGAATTCGTAGGCCGTATGCCGGTGATTGTCACGTTGCACCAGCTGGATGAATCGGCGCTGTTATCCATACTCACCGAACCCAAGAACGCGCTGGCTAAACAGTATAAGCGCCTGTTTGAAATGGACGGCGTGGAGTTGCACTTCGACGAGGCGGCATTAAAAGCCGTCGCCCAGAAAGCGATCGACCGGAAGACCGGCGCGCGCGGGTTAAGGGCAATACTCGAAGAGGCCATGATGGATATCATGTACGATATCCCCTCCAGAAGCGACGTTGCCAGTTGCACCGTCACCAAGGAGACCATAGAGCGCACCCAGCCGCCGCTTCTAAAGCTGCGGGAGGAAAAGCGCCTGAAGTCCGGGGACGGCGCATAAAACAATAGGGAAGAACAAAACCGGCGGGGGAACCCGCCGGTTTTTCATATCGATATTTGGGAAAGTCCCTCTCTTTCTTATATCAAATCCACGACATCATAGCCGAGATACGTTTCAAACGCCTCGCGGATGGCTTCCTCCACATGCGCCATTGTCAGGCTGACATGGTGTCGGAAACCCTCCTTGCAGATGCCCTTGAGTACGGCCTGCAGGTGCGGTATTTCCGCCACGCCCGCGCAACCGAAGAATGCGTCCTCGATGGGATCGTTTGTCATGCGGCCTTCGCCCACGTAGAATACAAGCCTGCCGTCCTCGGTTTTCGCGCTCAAGTACGTCATGGGGCCGGGCTTTACTCTGCCCTGGTTACAGCCCCAGGCCACGCCGCCCAAATCCTCCTTGCCCTTATCGAGCATTTTATGGGAAATGGTATACCCTTTGCCGGTCATCAGTGAGGGCGCTACGGAGCCACAATGGAACAGGATACACTTATCCGGGTCGTCGCCGTAATTGTTGTTCCAGTCCATGCATACGGGCGGGAGGTCAGCCGCTGCCTGCAGCGCCAGCATGGCGATGGCGTTGCAGACGTCCAGTTCGCATGCGATGGGGAGGGCTTCATCGTCATGGAACAGGCCCATCACCTGGCAGGGCGTAATGCGGAACGTGTCCTGCAGCTCGTTCCAGCACCTGAGGCCGATGGCCTTGAGATCGTAATACGTTGCGATCTCCTTGAGCGCTACATACAGGCGCGCCTGATTGTCGAGATATTCCGCGGGGACTGCGCTGGTGTCCGCAATGTTCGCGATCTTTTCCCGCGCAGCCCTGAACGCTTCGCTTCCTGCGTCTACCGCACGCATCTGGGCGAAGAGTTGCGTCAAATCGAGCGTTTCTGTATTAATGTCATAGCGCTGCAGGGCAAGCTCGTCAAAGCGTATGGTCTTAAACGCTGTTGTGCGCGCACCAATCGCGCCCACGTTAACGCTGCGCAGCGTTTTCACGACGTTGCAGGCTTGGGCGAATGTCACAAGCTGTTTTTTGAACGCGTCGCTTTGCGGGTGGCAGACGTGTGGCTCAAACGCCGTAAACGGGATGTCCGCCTGGCGGAACACATCCGCTATGGAAAGCTTGCCGCAGAATGAATCACGCCTGGATGCAAAATCCATCTTGCCGATCTCATCCGGGTAAGCCTGCAGCAATATCGGCACGTTTGCGTCTTTGAGCGCGTTCAATGCGCCGTTTTCATCCCCGAAATTGGGCAGGCAGAGTATCACGCCGTCAAATTTGCCGCGGTTTTCGGAGAGGAACTTGGCGTAGATTTTACCTTCCGCCAAGGTTTCCACCGCGCCGTAGCGGGTGAGGGAAGGGTCCATCTCAATGGTTTCAAAGCCCAGGGCGTGGCATGCGGTGCGCATTTCCTCCCGCGCGGAGGCGATGAGCTCCCCCGGGAAAAACCCGCGGTTGCCGAAGTAGAGCGCAAATGTAAGCTTGGCCATGTGGTTATCCTCCTGTTTGGTTAGTCTTGGTAGATGGACTTTATTGCGGGATAGATGCGCCGGTATTGGCGCATGCGCTCCGCGTACATTGCGGCCCGAGCCTTGTCCGGGTAAAACGTCTCCCCGCGGCGGGCACCTTTCTGCGCAGCGGAGGCCAGATCGGGGATATCGCCCAAAGCGTGCGCACAAAGAAGCGCAAGGCCCATTGTGCCGGTTTCATTGACTTCCAATGTATGGACGGGGCGGCCCATAATATCCGCCTTGATCTGCATGAGCATCTTTGATTGTGTGCTGCCACCCACGGCGGTCACCTCGTTGATGGGGAGGCCGCATGCCTGCAGCAGTTCTGTGTTGTACTGCATTTCATAGCAGAGCCCCTCAAGCACGGCCTTGTAGCAGTCGCCGCGCGTGGTGGCGACTGTGAGGCCAAGGAAGGCACCGCCCAAGGTGGAATCGAGGTGCGGCGTACCCGAACCGGCGACATGCGGCAAAAAGAACAGGCTGGTGGGGCCATTGGGGCAGTCCGCCTCCATCAGTGCGAACAGGCTCTGGCCGCTTTCTTTTGCCTGCCGCGCACGCTCTTTTTCAAAGCACTCCTTGTACCAGCGGATGCTGGTGCCCGAGGAGGCGTTGAACGCAAGCGTCAAAAAGCTGTCCTCAAATACATATGGTTCGCTGCAGAAATTGTATGTTGCCATTTTCGGCGTGACATCTCCCCCATGGAGCATAAGCGTTATGCACTCGCTTGACCCCATACCGTCCACCGAATCCCCGCGCGCGACCACGCCGCCGCCAAGAGCCGCAAGCATCTGATCGTGTCCGCCCGCAACTACGATAACGTTGGGTTCAAGGCCCAATTCCATGGCGACTGCGGGAAGAAGTTTCCCTATGTGCGTTCCTGCGCGCACCGGTGTAGAAAAACCCTGTATGGAAAGGCCGAGCGCAGATGCCACTTCGTCCGACCACCGGCCCCGCATGACGTCAAAGAGCATGGTGCGCGAGGCGAGCGAATAATCGATTACCCGTTCCCCGGTCAACAAAAAGCTGATATAATCGCCGAATAACATAATATGGCGCGCAGAATGCAAAAGCTCCGGCTGATGTTTTTTGATCCATAGGAGTTTGTTCGCCGTATACATGGGGTTTGCAGCGGTACCTGTTATAGCCTGTGCGCGTTCGGGCGCCATGGCTGCTAGGATATCGTTTACTTCCTCGCTTCCGCGCACGTCCGAATAATAGATGCTGTTGGAAAGCACGTTATCCTGCGCGTCAAGAAGTATGGCGGCTTCACCGAAGGAGGCGATGGCAAGTGCCGTAATATCGGGACGTGCTGAGCGTTTGAGTACTGATTTCACGGCCGCCCAGACAGCGCGCGCGTCGATTTCAATGTAACCGGGTTTTGGGGAGACGGGTGCGTATTCTTCGTGCGCAAACGCAAGTACCATGCCGGTATGATCTACAACAGAGGCTTTACAGCCGGATGTTCCCACATCCAAACCGATGTATGGCATGTGACGCTCCTTTCGAAAATGAGGATAGTATTCCTTATGCAAATCCAGTATATCACACCGCATGAAAACCGTCGGCTGTCCCCTGGGCAACCGCGTTATGAAACGAAACGTTCCAGTATTGCCGCGCTTCCATTGCGATAACCTACACCGATTATCGCATAATAGAATGCTTTATATGCGATTGCGGTTGATATTAAAAGTTCGGAGAAGGCGGATAGAACAATAACAATTCAGCAGATTAACATACATTTTGATACAACAATCATACTATAACTGTATAATGAACACAATACATAAAGTACCGAACAGGACCGCCGGGTAGTAATATATACGTAAATACAATACAACTTTGCTTTTTCCGGCTGCTGTGTTGTATTTTGAGCCCATTTCCAGTATACTTGAAAATGAAACAAAGGCGACGCTTGTTCGGTTCATGGCTCTCAAGTTTTTAAAAGCAGGAGAATCCACTTGGCGAAAAGCAGCACAAAATATATGCGCCTTGCGGCCTCGATCCGGGCCCTTTTGGAATCCGGGGACCTTCACAGAGGGGACAGGCTGTATTCAGAGCATGCCCTGTGCATGAAGTATCACGTCAGCCGCCAGACGGTGCGTCAGGCGCTAAAAGAGTTGGAAGCCGAAGGACTGATCGAGCGCAGGCGCGGCAGCGGTACGTACATCGCGCAGGATATGCGGCCGGAAAGAAGGCCCACCATGTCCATCGGCATCATCAGTTCATATTTGGATGATTATATTTTCCCCAGCCAGACCAAGGGCGTGGAACGCGTGCTCAGCGAACATGGCTACAGCATGCATCTTGGCATCACATACGGCAAAACATACAATGAGGCCAAGCACCTGCGCGCCATGCTGGAAAAGGATGTGGACGGCGTGTTGGTGGAACCCGCAAAGAGCGCGCTGCCCCATATCAACGCGGCGTATTATCAGGAGTTTATTCACAGGGGAATTCCGGTTTTGCAGGTTAATGCGTTCATAAAGGACTTGGCGCTTCCCTGCATTGCCGTAGACGATACCAGGGGCGGCTATCTCGCGTGTATGCACCTTATTCAAATGGGGCACAAGCGCATAGGCGGCGTATTCAAGCATGACGATCACCAGGGGCATCTTCGGTACCAGGGGTTCATGAATGCGCTGTCCGAGCACGACCTGTTACAGAACGAGGAGCATGTCTACTGGTATTCCACCGAGGACCGGGAGGCGCTCTTTTCTTTAAATATCTCACAGCTGCTTGCGCGCGTGTCTGGATGCACCGCAGTGTTCTGCTACAACGATCAGGTGGCGCTGACGTTGATTGAGCAGCTACGCCAGAGCGGCAGGCAGGTACCGCACGATGTATCCGTTATAGGCTACGATGATTCCAATCTCGCAGCCATATGCGTTCCTGCGCTTACTTCCATTGTGCATCCTGGGCAGGCATTGGGCGAGCTTGCGGCGCAGCAGCTGATAAAGATGATCGCTGAACCGGCTTATGCCGGAGGCTGTCTGTTTGAGCCGCGGCTGGTGGAGCGGGAGTCCGTACGGCGGCTGCCGGAAAATGGGTAGCACGCCATACAAGAAACGATGCCGAATGTGTACTTGGTTTGACGCATAAATCATTTGGCTGCGGCGAGGCCGGTGAAAAACGCTGGAAGCTGCCTGTGGCCACGCAATATCTTTATAAGGAGTTAGCTATGAAAAAATCGGAAAAGTATGAACTGCTCAAATCGGCCAACGATCTTTCCGGGCTGCTTGGCATGAAGGCCTATGCCCTCCAGGATGGGAAAGCCAAGGGTCTTCGCGCCATTGATATCAAAAACGGGCGCGGGCTTGAATTGACCGTGCTGCCGGACCGCGGCATGGATATTCCCTTCCTCTCCTACCGCGGCGTCAACCTTGGCTTTGTTTCCAAGGTGGGTCTTGCAGGGCCAGAGTTTTATACAGAGGACGCCGAATACGGCTTTTTGAGGAACTTTACCGGCGGCTTTTTAACCAACTGTGGTATTACCTACGCCGGGGCAGCACATGTTGAGAACGGCCGCTCCTACGGCCTGCATGGCCCGATTTCCAACACGCCTGCGGAAAACGTGAACAAGGAGCTGACCTACGAGGGTGATGAGGCCGTGCTACGGGTATCCGGTTCTATGCGGCAGGCGCGCGTATTTGCTGAAAACGTGCATTTGCACCGCGTCATGACGGTGGAAACCGAGGCGAACGTCATACGCTTTACGGACAGCATTGAAAACTGCGGATTTGAAGAGCAGCCCCTCATGAGCCTCTACCACTTCAATTTCGGATATCCCATGCTGGATGCGGGAGCAAAAGCGTATTTCAGCACCGATAAGGTCGTGCCGCGCACGCCCTTTGCCGCGCAGGAGCTTGACCAGCACCAGCTGATGGTCGCGCCGGAAGTGGGCCGCGAGGAGCAGTGCTATTTCCACAGCGGCGGCGCAGGCGGCCAGTTTGCCATGCTCCATAATGAGAAGCTGGGTCTGGCAGTTGTCATCCATTATAACCCCGCACAGTGCCCGATACTCTGCGAATGGAAGTGCATGCGCGCGGGCGATTACGCGCTTGGGCTTGAGCCCACGATGTCCGGCGTGCTCTCCCGCGTAGAAGCCCGGGAAAACGGAGATCTGCAGTATATCGGGCCGAACGAGACGCTGCAGGTGGATCTGCGTGTGGAAATTCTGGACGATCCTTCTCAGATTTCACAATATATCGCGCTGGCAGGCGGCAAATAAAGACACTCTATTCAAAACAGGCGTTCAGTTAGACTGAACGCCTGTTTTTTATGTTTTGCGTATATTCGCTTGCCATTGAAAATACTAAAAAGGCCGCGCTGTAGCCCGGTACACCCCATATAAAGTGCTGAAAGAGAACGATGAAAAAGATACTTTGCCTGCTCTTGGCAATGATCGGCATTATTTTGTCCATGGGGACATCTGCCGAGAACGGCTATGACAACTATATAGAAGAGTTTGCGGGCCGGTATGCCGCGTTTGCAAAAAAAAAGAAAGACGTGGAATATCGGGATATTCTCATTGCGGTCAATCTGGGGCTGGATCGGCCCAACTACAAAGACGCGATACTCGTGGAAAACCCGGAAGATACCGCCGTTTTTGTAAGCAAGCATTATAAGCTGCCGCTTACGTATAAGCCGGAAAATCTGGTTCTGGTGGACAACAAGTACGCGCAGAGCGGCGTAAAGTTACGTGCGGATTGCTATCATGCGTTTTTATCGATGGCGAAGGATATGGAACAGGAGAGAATGCAGCTCTATATCAAGGCCGGGTACCGAAGGAACAGAAAGCGTACCGCCGGAGACAGCCTGTGGTATGCGTTCCCCGGGCATTCCGAGCATCAAACGGGGCTGGCCTTCGACCTGCGTAAAAAGAGCGTCACCTATAAAACGCTGGGCGAGTACGATTATGAAAAGACCCGCGAGTACGCCTGGCTATGCGAACATGCATACAAGTACGGGTTTATTTTAAGCTATCCAAAAGGCAGGACGGAACTCACCGGCTTTGGCTATGAACCATGGCACTGGCGGTACGTGGGCATAGAGATTGCCACGGACATGAAGGAGAAGGCGTTTTCCACGTATCAGGAATATTGGGCGACGTATCTTATTCAGAAGCTCATCCATGCAGAGCAGATTGAGACTTTTGCAAGAAAGCGCGGCATCTCGCTGGCGCTAAGTAATTCGGTACGCGACATTGCGCTTGGGCAAGACACGTAGTATCCTTTTTTGAGTCGACTCCAAGGCGCTGGATTTTATCGGCGACATCCTCTTTCCAACAAGGCTTTACATAGACCGCGGCGATACTGAGCAGAGCGTGCTCTGGGAAAGAGGCCTTATGCTCGAAGCAAAATATAAGAGAGCGGATTAATGGCTTAACCGCATAAGGTTTCCTGTTTAACGGCAGGGCCGATCCCGATCGCATCATTTTATACACCGCCCTTTTTCGACTCTGGACAATCCGAACGGTCATACGCCCATTTTCCTTTTGGATAGAAGCTGCCGAAAAGATCCAGATTATGCCGCGCGGGGATATAGGCAGGGTCAAGCGCGAATGCCGCGCGAAAGTGCTTCATAGCGGTCAAGTGATCGCCCTGCATTTCAAGCAACAGGCCAAACAGGTTGTGGGGCTCGGGCGAGTGAGGAAACCGTTCCATCGCTTCCTTGATCAACGCTTCGCTTTCCTGATATTTATATTGCTTAACAAGTTCTCTCACCGTACCACATAGTATGGTCAATTCTTGCGGTGTTTCAGATGAATTTTGGTTCATGGCCATCCCTCCATAGCAGTATAGGAACGGAAATTCGCTGCCGAACTACCGATTACTTTATCTACCTGAAATGATACCGGAAAAGAAATCAAGGCAGTGTCAATTTGTAGGGGCAGGGCGTTAAGAAAATGGCAAGATTGCATTGCGATATGCCGCTATGCAGGTGGGAGATGTATGCGCGATATGCGTTTTACAGGTACCGGTTCGGATTTGCTTTGATTATCCCGATGGTTGAACGATTCCATTCTACTTCGGGTGGTTTCGGGGCAGAGCACACAATTTATTTTTTTCGAAAAAAAACAGGTGGGTAGGCCCACCTGTTTTATGCATTCGTAATCTACCGAACCCGTTCCTCCAGCGCACGGGCAAGCCGTCTGAGCGCCTCCTCCAATGTGGCGCGAGGGCAGGCGATGTTGACGCGCTGGAAGCCTTCGCCGCCGTCGCCGAACATCTCGCCCGCGTCCAGCCAAAGCCCGGCCTTGTATACGATCAGATCGTCAAGCATTTTTCCGGAAAGACCAAGCGACCGAAAATCGAGCCAAATAAGGTATGTGCCCTCCGGTTCCACCAACCGTACCCCGGGGATATGCTGCGCGATATACTCTCGCGCGAACAAAAGGTTTTGCAGCAGGTATGTCCTCAGCTCGTCCAGCCACGGCCCGCCATGCTCGTATGCGGCGCGGCAGGCGTCAAGCCCCATGACATTGGGCTGGCTGTAACCCACGCGCGTGAGTTCCTGCTTGAACTGTCGCCGCAATTCCCGTTGGGGGATGAATATGTTCGAAATCTGTAGCGATGCCAAGTTGAATGTCTTGCTAGGCGCGGTGCAGGTGATACTGTTTGCGGCAAAGCGTGTGTCTAGGCTAGCAAAAACGGTGTGCGAATGGCCGGGGTAGGTGAAATCCGCATGGATTTCATCCGAGACCACCAGCACGTTGTGCTTCAGGCAAATTTCACCTAGTTGGGTCAACTCCTCACGGGTCCACACGCGGCCCACAGGGTTGTGCGGGGAGCACAAAATGAAGAGCTTCACCTGGTTTTCTATAATCTTACGCTCAAAGTCCTCAAAATCGATGGAATAACGCCCGTCCCGATATACAAGCTCGTTTTTGACGAGCTTGCGTTCATTTATCTGTATGGCTTCCGTAAACGGGTAATAGACGGGCGGCTGTATCAGCACGGCGTCCCCGCGTTCTGTAAACGCGCGCACAGCAGTGCTTACGGCAAATACAACGCCGGGCGTCTTTACGATCCACTCCGTCTGGGTCTCCCAATTGAAATGTTTTGAAAACCAGTTCTGCACGGCGGAATAGTAGGCATCACGCCCATCGGTATAGCCGAATATCCCGTGCTGCGCGCGGGCGGTGAGCGCCTCGATGACGGCGGGAGGAGCCTTAAAATCCATATCCGCCACCCAAAGCGGCAGGATATCCGCGGGCTTGTTGCGCCGTACGGCAAAATCGTATTTCAAAGAGTCGGTTTCCCTGCGGTCGATCAATTCATCAAAGTTAAACGGCATTACGCTTCCTCCTCCATGGCCTGGGCTAGATCTGCTATGATGTCCTTCGCGCTCTCCAGCCCCACGGACAGGCGCAGCAAGCAGTCGTCAATTCCCTTGCGGATGCGCTCTTCCTCCGGTACGTCCGCGTGCGTCTGCAGCATAGGGTAGGTGATGAGCGACTCTACACCGCCCAAACTTTCCGCATACTTTATCAGTTTTACCTGCTCCAGCACGCGCCGGGCGAGGGAGGCGCTTTTGACCGAAAAGGAAATCATTGCGCCAAAGCCGGTGGCTTGGCGGCGGGAAATCTCATAGCCGGGATGGCTCTCTAATCCTGCATAGTATACATGCTTCACGCCGCTTTGCGCAAGCAGCCAAGAAGCCACAGTCTGCGCGTTTTCCTGCTGGCGCTCCATTCGCACGGCAAGCGTCTTGATTCCCCGGGTAATAAGAAAGCTATCAAACGGAGAAAGGCAGGGACCAACCGTCTTATACAGAAACCGGAGGCGCTCGCTTAAGCTACTATCCTTTACCACCAAAAACCCTGAGAGCGTGTCGTTGTGGCCGCCAAAATATTTCGTGCCGCTGTGTGTCACGATATCTGCGCCCAAAGCCAGCGGCTGCTGGAAGTAGGGCGTTAAAAACGTGTTGTCCACGATCAATAAAATACCTCTTGGTTGGGTGAGCGCCGCTACCGCCGCGATATCCGTTACATGCATCATGGGATTGGTGGGCGTTTCGATAAATACCGCCCTGGTATTGGGACGGATGAGCTGTTCTAAAGTGTTGAGATCGCCGGTATCGCAAAGCTCGCAAGAAATGCCGTTCTTTTCGGATATGGTTCGGAACAGGCGGATGGAACCGCCGTAAAGGTCGTCGGAAGCCAATATGTGATCGCCGGGCTTAAAAAGCTCCATCAGCAGGGAGATCGCCGCCATGCCGCTTGCAAAGGCCAGCGCGTCCGCGCCTCTCTCGAGCGCGGCCACTGTATTTTCCAAGTGTTCGCGCGTGGGGTTTTGCACGCGGGTATAGTCGTAGCCGGTGCTCTGCCCTACGCCGGGGTGGGCAAAAGTCGCGGTCTGGTATATGGGCACGCTGACTGAGCCCGTCCCCTCATATACCGTATCGTCCCCGTGAATACATAGCGTTTCCAGGTCCATCCTGTTGCTCCTTTCGTCCTCAGACCCAGGACTTCCCGTAGAAATCCTTGATAAGACACCGGACAAATCATACTATTAGAATATGGATTTATGATAAAAAACTCGGGCGAGCATGTCAATAGAAGACTTGGCGGTTTATTTTATAAAATGCAGAAAAAATACTTGACAGAGAGGAACATTCGCGATAAATTATGTATAACATAGTTATCAGATAGGAAATAATGATTTTAGGAGGAAAGCATATGTCCAACATTTATAAAAGCCTGACAGATCTCATTGGCAAGACTCCGCTTTTGGAGCTTGGCAACTACAATAAGAAAAACGGAAGTAAGGCGACCATCGTCGCGAAGCTGGAATATTACAACCCCGCGGGCAGCGTCAAAGACAGGATTGCGAAATCCATGATCGAGGATGCCGAAAAACGCGGTATTTTAAAACCTGATTCGGTTATCATAGAGCCCACCAGCGGCAACACAGGCATCGGCCTTGCCTCGGTTGCTGCAGCACGCGGCTACCGCGTCATACTCACAATGCCGGAAACCATGAGCGTGGAGCGTAGGAACCTGTTAAAGGCCTACGGAGCGGAGCTTGTGCTCACCGAAGGCGCAAAGGGCATGAAGGGCGCTATTGCGAAGGCGGAGGAGCTTGTAAAGGAAACCCCGAACGCCTTTATGCCCGGCCAGTTTGTAAACCCCGCCAACCCCGCCGTGCATAAGACGACGACAGGCCCCGAGATCTGGGAGGATACGGACGGCAAGGTGGATATTTTCGTGGGCGGCGTAGGCACAGGCGGCACCATCACCGGCGTGGGCGAATATTTGAAAGAAAAGAAGTCCGGCGTCAAAATCGTTGCGGTGGAACCATTCGATTCCCCGGTGCTTTCCGAAGGCAGGCCGGGCCCGCACAAAATTCAGGGCATCGGTGCGGGCTTTGTGCCGGATGTACTGAACACCTCCATTTACGATGAAATTATCAAGGTCAAGAACGAGGAAGCGTTTGCCGCCGGCCGCGCCGTGGCAGCCGCGGAAGGCCTCTTGGTTGGCATTTCCTCCGGCGCAGCCCTGCATGCGGCAACCATGCTTGCGCAGCGGCCCGAGAACACGGGCAAGCTGATCGTGGTACTGCTGCCGGATACCGGAGAACGGTATCTCTCGACCGCGTTGTTTGCGGAGTAATGGGCTAGGATGTTTAACCAATCCAATATGATCGCATTAGGGCGCATCGGAAGGTGTGCCCTCTTCATTTCCCTGTGCGAATTCGCGCAGCGTTGACAAGCGCTTGCAAGCTGCGTTACGATACAGGAAAAGCTTGACGCAATGGGGGATACGCCATGCAGCGGGAATTGTATCAACAAATCTGGGACGGGCTGGACAAAGGAAAGCGATCTGTTCTGCTGACGGTATTGGGCGAACAGGGCACGCAAAAACAGCTGTTTTATGAGGATGCGCTTGCCGGTGAACCCGAGCAGCCCTATGGCGCGCTTGCAAAAGCCGCGCTTTCGAAGAGCGAGCTAAGCTACCTGCCGCCCTCGGACGGGCACGCGGCGTTTGCCGAACCCTTTGTGCCGGAACCAAGGCTGATCGTATTGGGTGGGGGGCATATCGCGCTTCCACTGGTGGAGTTTGGCGCGAAGTGCGGCTTTTCCGTGACCGTTGTGGATGACAGGCCCGCTTTTGCGAACGCCCCCCGGTTCCCACTCGCGCATGAGGTTGTGTGCGAGTCGTTCGAGCGGGTGTTTCCCAAACTGCGCCTCGACCCGTTCTGCTTTGTGGTGGTCATCACGCGCGGGCACAGACACGATAAAATGTGTTTGAGGGAGCTGACAAAGTATCCTCTTGCGTACCTGGGCATGATCGGCTCTAAAAACCGGGTGCGGACCGTTAAGGAGTCTTTGCTGGAGGAAGGCATCGCACAGGACGCTTTGGATAAAATCTGCGCGCCTATCGGTATGAAGATAGGCGCGGTAACGCCTTCAGAGATCGCCATTTCCATATTGGCCGAAGTGATCCTCTACAAGCGCACGCTCAACAAGGAAGCGTGGCCGGAGCTGGACCGCGAGGT
>JAEYSE010000094.1 GCA_023435025.1 Bacillota bacterium | reverse complement strand
TATCAATTGCCTAAGATAGCGGATAGATCCTGAATACCAATATGCTGTTTGACCTTACGCGAATTGCGTCTAATATCAATCAGGGCGCCCACCGGTTTATCGGCTCGGGTTCCGGCAGACAGGTGTATGACCTTGGCAACGGCTACGTTGCCAAGGTAGCCAAAAACAGGAAAGGGGTTGCGCAGAATGAAGCCGAGTACCAAATATCCATGCAGGATCAAAGTGGCTTGTTTGCCCCCGTCATCCAGGCTTCAGAGGATCTTCATCTGATTATTATGGAGAAAGCTGAGAAGCTGCGACATCTTTCCAGTATCTGGCGGTACTACAATGTCAGAAACAATAAGGAGCTTTATCGCATCCCCCAAATCAAGAACGCTATGGTACAGCACAATCTAATTTTCGACGACTTGTGCAAACCCCATAGCTGGGGGGCTTTAAACGGAAGACCCGTGGTGATCGATTATGGATTTACGAGGTCTGTCAACCGGAATTACTATATGCGGTAAACCACAACGATGCAGCTGCCCGGTAACTTTTTGAGCGACATAGAAAAACAGGCCCTAAATCCGGGGCCTGTTGCGATATTTTCATATATTGCAGGCATTCTTCAAATAGAGGCACTGTGGAGGATCCAGTGACGGATTTCATCCGTTGTGATTTTCGTAAGCTAGGCCTGGTTTCTATATTGCAAATACTCCAAAAAGCGTTTCACGGCGACTGAGACGGTGTTTTGGTTTTTCATCACAAAGCCGATGCGGCGGTACGCGGGCACCTCCAATTCTTTCTTTACGATGCGGTACGGGATACGCCGCAATATCAGTTCCGGCAGTATGCTGATGCCCAAGCCGTTTTCCACCATGGACATAATGGCGTAATCATCCCATGTGGTGAAACGAATGTTGGGGGAAATATGATGCTCCTCAAATATGCGGGAGATCTCCGTCTTTTCCCCTTTTTCCAGCAGCAGGAACGGCGCGCCCTCAAGGCCGCTTAACGGGAACCTCTCCAATCCCGCAAGCGGATGATCCTCCGGCAAAATCACTAAGAATTTATCCTGCTCCAGGTAGATGCTCTCCAGCTCCAGTTTGGTGGGCAGCCGCAGGAACCCGCAATCCACACGCCCCTGCATGATCCAGCTTTCAATCTCCATATAGTCGCCCAGCAGCAGCTCAAATTCAATATTGGGGTAATTAGTTTGGAATAGCTTGATCATATTGGGCAACCAGTGCGTGGCTACGCTGGAAAATGTGCCGATGCGGATAAGGCCGGACTGCAGCCCGTGTAATTCGTCTATTTCATTGAGCAGCTTGTTTTGCGCACTGCATACCGCAGCAACATAGGGCAACAGCTTCTGCCCGTCCGACGTAATGCGCACGCCGGATCGGTCCCGCTCCAACAATGAGATGTTCCATTCCTTTTCAAGGTCATTGATCATATGGCTAACGCCCGATTGCGTATAGCCAAGAAGCTGCGCCGCCTTTGTAAAGCTACCGAATTCCGCCGTCTTTAACAGCGCCATGTATTTCTGGAGACTCATATCGCTACCCCATAATAATTCTTCATACTGCCAATGCTAAATATGCGTTTTTATAATCGATGGGTTTATAGTATACTGCATTTTGTAAAAATACAAGGCTCCCGTGAAGGAAACTTGCAAAATTAGTATTCTCGGGTTGAAGATTGGATCGTATGAGTGCAAAGCTGAAATTGCTTGCTTCCATGCTGATATTCGGCAGCATGGGGATATTTATTAGAAACATCCCGCTTCCTTCCGGCGTAATCGCGCTTGCGCGCGGCGGTATCGGGGCGCTGTTTTTGCTTCTGGTCTGCGCTTTGGCAAAGACCCATGTTTCGTTCAGTGCCATTAAACGCAATTTGCCGCTTTTGCTTTGCTCGGGCATGGTACTTGGCGCGAACTGGATATTCCTGTTTGAGGCGTTCCGGCACACGACCATAGCCGTCGCCACATTGAGCTATTACTTTGCGCCGGTGCTCATCACCGCGGCGTCGCCGTTCGTATTAAAAGAGAAGCTGACGGGCCTGAAGATTGCCTGCATGGCGACTTCCATATTCGGCATGGCACTTATTTCAGGCATACTGAGTGTGAAAGGCGCTTCCGGAATGGGCGTGCTGTTTGGTTTGCTTGCGGCGGCCTCCTACGCGGGGCTTACGCTAATGAACAAGTTTACAAAAGAGATTTCCTCGCTGGATGCTACCATCGCGCAGCTTGGCGTCTCCGCCTTTGTGCTGCTGTTCTATACTCTGCTCAACGGGGACCTGCTTCGTATTCAGCTAGAAGCAAACGGCATGCTCTTCCTTGCAACACTCGGCGTCGTCCATACCGGGCTGGGGTTTTGGCTGTTTTTCTCTTCCATTCAAAAGCTGCACGCGCAATGCGCCGCAATGCTCAGCTATATCGATCCGGTCACGGCAATCCTGCTTGCATCAGTTTTTCTAAACGAGAATATGGAAAACGCGCAGATTATGGGCGCATGCCTGATACTGGGCGCCGCCTTTTTGAGCGAGCGGTTCGGGAACATACGCCTGAGAAACAGAAAATCCCCCCAAGCCGCACCTGTACAGTAGCAGGCAATCCTACTCCAAACCAGCGTTCCCCAACAGCAAAGAGTGTGCACATTCGCATACTCTTTTATCATTGCGGAAAGCTACAATAAAATGACACTTTCAAATGAAAGGAGACGGCTATGGGCAACAAGAAGGCGAGCACCCGCAACAAAAAGAAGGAGGACGGCAAATTCCGTTCCAAGCATATCAAGCACGATCCGCAGGCGGAAAGCGCAAGGGCGGTATTTGGCGTAAGGGACCAGAACGCGGATGACCCACGCTGAACTGCACGCGCTGTATTGGGAAACCGGCAGGCGGCTACTACACGATGAAGCGCCGTCCAGCTACCTGGAAGAGATTTCGAATACCCCGGAATTTAAACAGCATCCGTTTGTTATGCTGCACCGGCTCAAAAGCACGGAACAATCCCCCATACACCACCCGGAAGGTAATGTATGGAACCATACGCTGCTGGTTGTGGACGCGGCCGCAAAAGTCCGGGACCAAAGCCGCGACCCTGCCGTTTTCATGTGGGCAGCACTGCTGCACGACATTGGCAAGCCCGGCACCACAAAGAACCGCAAGGGAAAAATCACGTCCTACGATCATGACAAGCTGGGTGAACAGCTGGCCCGTGAATTTCTAGAGACGTTCACGGAAGACCACGCTTTCATCCGCAAGGTATGCACGCTAGTACGGTACCACATGCACATTCTGTTCGTGGTGAACAATTTGCCGTTTGCGGACGTCAAGGGTATGCTGCGCAACGCGGATATCGAGGAGGTCGCACTTCTTGGGTTCTGCGACCGGCTTGGGAGGACCAACAGCGACCGGGAAAAGGAAGAAGCCACAATCGTCCGGTTTCTCGAAAAGTGCAAACGCTAGCCTATTGAACCGCATCTGTTCCCAGCGGAATGGATGCGGTATTCTTCTCTCGGGCCGCGATATGGCAAATTATGCTATACTTGAGCTGTGGCTGGAGGGCACATCCATGATTATTGAATCAGACGAGTTTTATATAGGCGTTGTGAAGCCAAAGGACCTCAATGCGGTTCTTGCGATCTATGAGTCCAACATGGATTTCGTCATGCACCATACGGGCCGCAGAGACGTGACAGGCGCATGGCTGCAAAGCGAACTGAAGGCCATGAAACCCGCCGGTTTTTACTCCTGCAAAATTGTTGAAAAGTGTTCCGGAAACGTCATTGGCATTGCGGATTTTCAAATAGGGGATGAAGCCTATCTATCCCTGCTGATGCTGCATGGCGCCTATCAAAACAAGGGGCTTGGAAAACGCGTATACCGGGCCATAGAGGAATACGCGAAATCGTGCGGCAGCGCGTGTATCAGATTAGACGTTGCAACGGATTATTACAACTCCGTGCATTCGTTCTGGCAGAGCCAAGGCTTTATCAAAATTCAGGATATTACGCTGCATTGGGCCGGAAGGGACCTGCCCGCGGTCATGATGAAAAAGAAGCTGATATAACCCTTTCCGTTCTCCGTTTGATAGGCATTTCCCTTTTGCGTGGATTGTGTTACGATGAAACCTATATGAATTGACTAACACAGGAGCGTTGCATGGGATTTTCGGGGATACTGTTTGATTTTAACGGCACAATGGTCATGGACAGCGAAGTGAACAGGAGCGCGTGGGCGGCTTTGGCGCTGGAAGCCTGGAACCTCCATTTGACGAAAGAAGCGCTCGACCGCGTTATCATAGGCAGCAATAATCTCTCCATCATCACAGAATTTGCGGGAAGAACGTTGCCGGTGCAGGAAAGCAGTATGCTTTCCGAGCGGAAGGAAGAGATTTACCGCCAGCTCTCGCGTCAGGCGCAATTAGAATTGTTGGACGGCCTTTCGGAACTACTGAATGAGCTTGCAGGACAATACCCGTTTAACATCGCGTCATCCTCCATTCGCTCCAATGTCGAGTTCTATTTCAGCCACTATGGGCTAGGTCGTTGGTTCGACATCAAAAACGTGGCGTATGACGACGGCGAGACCCCGCCAAAACCGCACCCCGATATGTACCTGAAAGCCGCCGCAGCAATCCACGCTTCACCTTCGGATTGCCTGGTATTTGAGGATTCCGATACCGGCATGGAAGCCGCAGTCCGCGCGGGCGTAAAGCATATTATCACCGTCAGGGACGCCGAAGGGTTTCTGCACAGGCCGCCGCAGGTCGTACAGGTGATCTCTGATTACCGGGCGTTTGACCGCAGCATACTCAGCATATGACAGCTCAAGTTATATTTCCATAAAGCAAGGCAAGGCGTTACTCTGGCTTTGCTCCAGGGGTTCCGGGGATGCGTGAACGAATATTACAGCGCGGGTGAACACTGAAATATGGAAACGATGAGATTTTCAAAAAAGCAGGCATGCCGTTTTTTACTGAAAAAACACGGACTATTGGGCGAGCATCAGTTTTTGGGTAAGCAAGGCGTGCTGGATTTTGTTCGTCAGGCTGGGTGTATCCAATTTGACCCCGTGGACGTCTGTGGAAAAAACGCCGAGCTCGTACTGCAATCCCGGATAAAGAATTTTGCCAAGCAGACGCTTTATGAGCTTTTGTATGAAGACCGCGCGCTTATCGACTATTTTGATAAAAATCTTGCCATTTTCTCTATACAGGACTGGCCGTATTTTCAGCGCTACCGGGAACAGCACAGGCGGTGGGAGCGCAGCCATGCTGAGATTATGGCGGTACGGGATACCGTAAAGCAAATCATTGCAAACCACGGTCCAGTCTGCTCCGCCGATATTGACCTGCCGGATAAAGTAAGCTGGTACTGGAGCGATACAAAATTATCCCGTGCTGCGCTGGAGCATTTATATTTTTCCGGTGAACTGGCCATTCATCACAAAAGCGGAGCCATCAAATATTACGACCTGATCGAAAACTGCTTGCCGCAGGAAATTCTCTTAAGTCCCGATCCATACCCGGACGAGCACGCGCACCGGAAATGGCGCGTTTTGCGTAGAATTGGGTCCTTTGGCCTATTATGGAACCGGGCGTCCGATGCATGGCTGAACATCGAGGGACTCAATTCCGCCGAACGGGCGGCCGTATTTTCCGAGCTTTTAAGCGAGGAGAAAATTGTTCGGGTTGCGGTGGAGGGCTTCCGGGACGCGCTTTACATGCTTTCCGGGGATATCAACCTCGCGCAGCAATGCCTGCAAGACGAAGCCTGGAAAAAACGATGTGAATTCATTGCCCCGCTGGATAACCTGATGTGGGACCGGAAACTCATTCAGGCGCTTTTTGCCTTTGACTACAAGTGGGAAATTTATACCCCGGCAGATAAGCGCGTATATGGACATTATGTCCTGCCGATTCTCTACGGCGAAAATTTTATCGGAAGAATAGAAGCGGCAGTTGACCGGAAAGCCGGAATGCTGATCATAAAAAACATCTGGTACGAGCCGAAAGTGAAGCCTACAAACGGGATAACCCGCGCCATTGACAGCGCGGCGAGCCGTTTTGCGGAATTCAACCTTTGTAAACAATGAAACGAGGCGGCTATATAGCCGCCTCAAACTGTCAACAAAGGGTTCATGTTGAGGGCTCCGCCCTCACGCCCGCTAGGCAGCAGGCCCTAAGGACTCATGAGCGTTGTGAACTGTGTGTAAGCCCCAAAGGTTTGTCGATGCTCTGAAGCGGCTGAAATGTCTCCTCCTCCCTATTCGCTTTGCAACCTGCTTGCAAGCGGCTCCACGCTCGCCGTAACGGACCAATCGGTTCCGTCATACCGCCAGACGGTATTGAGCAGGGCAAGCACGTCCAGCTTGTGAAGGCCCCGGATTTCCTGCGTGCCGTAAAGCGTAAGCGCCCCGTTTTCTACGCCGTATGTCAGGTTAGAAAAGCCGATGTGCTCCTCAAACACGCGGGCATCCTGCGTAAGATTTCCGTTCGCGTCGATCCAACCCGAGGCGCGGTAGGTTGCGAGATCCGTCGGAATTAAAGTGTAACGCTTACCGGTTTCCAGCGTCAAAATGGCCTTGGGGCCGTTCTGCATGGTTAGCGCGTAGCCCATGCCGTTGTCCCTGTATCTTGCAAATATATCCTTCCAGCCGTTTTTTGCGTATTGCAGCACCGAGAACCCTACATGTTCCACTGTGCCCCCATATTTCCCGCCCGCCACTGCATATACGGTCGTCCTGGTACCGTTCTTGATTGGAAGTACGGTAAGTTTTATGCTGTCGCCCAGAAGCCCAATATCAAACGGAAGTACGATATCCTGATGCTTTTTTGTGGCGCTGTTTACGGCGGAAAGCGTCAGCTGAAACGCATATCCGCCGCTTATCGGCTCTTCCCTGTACAGTGCGATAGCGTCCTTAATCCCGTCGCCGTCCAGGTCTGCGTACTGGATATCCACCAGCCGAGCTTCGCTGATTTTCAATATGGAAAGCACGGCCTTTTCATCGAGCTGCACCGGCCGGGGCGTCGCCGTGGGGGAAGGCTTGGGAGTGGGCGAAGCTTTCGGCGTGGGCGAAGCTTTCGGCGTAGGCGAGGCTTTGGACGTCGTCGTTGGCGTGGGTGATGGAGAGGGCGTGAGCGTAGGCATCCACACCGCCGTAGCGGAAGGTGTTGCAGTAACGCTTGGGCTAACAGACGGCGCCACTGAGGCCGGCGGGCTTGCTGCGGGCGAAGGCGCGGGGGTCAGGCCCGGCGTGGGCTTTGGCGCGCACGCGGCAAACAAAACGCCCCCCAAACAAGTGGCGGCGAAATGGATCAATACGTACTTCAACTTTTTCTCCGGCAATTTCCGCATAGAAGTCCTCCATGTTCCTCGATACTCTGCCATTATTATGCCGTTCCAACAGCGCGGTTATTTGTGGTTTTCCCGCTAGATGCCACGGAATGTTCTGATTTCCCGTGCAATTTCCTTTTCATGCCATTATAATGCTGTTAGGTTAGTCGAGAGAGGAGCGAATATATGGTACAATCCATCGTACATATCGCCCTGGTGGTACGGGATTATGACGAGGCGATCGAATTCTATACAAAAAAGCTCCATTTTACATTGGTCGAGGATACCTATCAGCCGGAGCAGGACAAACGGTGGGTGGTCGTCTCCCCTCCCGGATCGGCTGGAACCACAATTTTGCTTGCAAGAGCATCCAAGCCTGAACAGGAGCCCTTTATCGGCAACCAAGCGGGTGGAAGAGTATTTTTGTTTTTGAATTCCGATGATTTCTGGCGGGATTATGAGGACATGGTTGCAAAGGGCATCCATTTCGTACGCCCGCCCAAAGAGCAGGATTACGGCATGGTTGCGGTATTTGAGGATTTGTACGGGAACCTCTGGGACCTGCTTGAGCTCAAAGCGGATCATCCGCTGATGAAGCGTATGAAGTAGGCCTTACCAAAGAGTTTTCCTGGAATTGCTGTGCCACAGATACCCTTTTAGACGGAGCAGTTATGATAACATATCGCAAAGCTGACCAAACGGATATCGACACTCTCACGAAAATGCGTGTAGAGTTTTTGTGCGAAGTCAACGGCGAAAAAATGGGCCCGCTAAAAGACCGCCTGCAAATAGAAAACAGGCGCTACTTTGCCCGGGCAATGGCGGAAGATACGCTCGTTGTATGGATGGCACTTTATGGCGGGGAAATCGTCGCGAACGTCGGGTTGACGCTGTATGACGTGCCGCCTTCGTGTAGTTGCGTCAACGGCAAGATCGGATATATCAGCAATGTCTACACGCTGCCCCGGTATCGCGGCCAGGGCATTGCTTCCATATTGATGGAGCAACTCATGGCGGAAGCGAAAGCGCGCGGCTGTACCAAGATCGTCCTGAACGCCACGGATATGGGCAGGCCAATTTACGAAAAATTCGGGTTTGTAGACGCACAGAACGAAATGGTCCATTACATGAATGGTTAGGTTGAACGCCGCTCGCCAACCAGGCGATTTGCTCCTCAATCAGGCAATATAGAAAGGGGTACGTATGAACAATACCGCAACAGGTAAGATCGGGGCGATCATAACGGGGGTTTCCGTATTTGCGTTTGCGCTTTCCATGCTTTTTGGTTCCATATTTACAAGCTGCCTGACCAGCATATTCATCGCAATCGGCTTTCTCCCTTTCATGGTTTCCATTGTGGTGTCTAACAAAGACCATGAGCGGAACGCCGCCGGATGGACAGGGATTGCATTTGCTGTGGTCTATGCCGTTATCATATTCCTTGTATATTTTGCGGAATGCACAACCGTACGGATGAACGGAACGCTTAGTGAAGAAGCCCTCTCCATCATCAGCTATGGCCATACCGGCAGCCTGTTCTTTAATTACGATTTACTGGGCTACGGGTTTATGGGTCTCTCCACCTTTTTGGTTGCGTTTACGGTAGCACCTCAATCAAAAGGGGACGCCGTATTGCGTACAATGCTTTTTCTGCACGGCATCTTCTTTTTATCCTGTCTGATCATGCCGATGTTTCCCATATTCACACCCGGCACCAGCGGCACGATCGGCGTTGTCATTCTTGAGTTCTGGTGCCTATACTTCCTACCGATCTGCATACTAGGGTATCGGTACTTCGCAAAGGCGGAAAGATTGTAAGGCTAATTGAACGAAGAAAGCCCGCCATACGGCGGGCTTTTGCATATTCATTTACCGGGCTCATCCCAGCGCGACATCAAGCACCATCATGATCAAAAACCCGGCCATGACGCCCATGGTACCCACGTTGGAATGTTCCCCAAGGTGCGCTTCGGGAATGAGTTCCTCCACCACCACATACATCATGGCGCCCGCCGCAAACGAAAGCATCCATGGCATATAGGGGCCAATGAACCCGGCAAGGAGCACCGTAAGCAAGCCGAATATCGGCTCTACAATGGCGGACAT
Organism: Bacillota bacterium; assembly: GCA_023435025.1. Taxonomy (GTDB): domain Bacteria; phylum Bacillota; class Clostridia; order Christensenellales; family CAG-138; genus JAEYLA01. The sequence goes on along the minus strand of JAEYSE010000094.1, from coordinate 5,786 downwards.
GCTGCCAAATAAAAACGCTTTACCAACACGCATGCCTTCTTGCCGAAGCGGCAGCGAAATCGCGGCACCCTCCGGGAAGTTCTGAATGCCTATGCCTAACGCCAGCGCCGCCGCTGCGGCATACATCGTCGGGTCCCCGCCGTGCTGCGCCGCAAGTGCGAAGGAAAGACCGACGGCCATGCCCTCCGGTATGTTGTGCAGCGTTACAGCAAGCACCAGCAAGGAGGTCCGCCTCATGGAGGAAGAAAGGCCCTCCTTGGTATTCGCCCCCGGGTGAAGGTGGGGAATCAAACGATCCAGCGCGTACAAAAACGCGATGCCAAGTATAAAGCCGCCCGCTGCGGGAATCCAGCCGATCTGCCCGGCTGCTTCGGCCTCCTCAATCGCGGGAATCAAAAGGCTCCATACCGAGGCCGCAATCATCACCCCCGCTGCAAAGCCCAGGAACACCTTCTGAACGTTCGCATGCATGGCCTTGCGGAAAAAGAAAACCATTCCGGCGCCCAATGTTGTCATTAAAAACGTAAACCCCGTGCCGCCTAAGGCCCATAAAAACCCAGTCTGCATCAATCCACCCCCGAGCGCGGGCTCCCGCCCGCTGCATTATAGCTAGCATACCGCATATTGGATTGTATTTCCAGATGCCTAGCATCGGATATTTGCCTTTCTATTTTTAAGCCGCAGGCAATCCGTTTTAACACGGAATCTCAAAATTTTTATGCGTGCTTTACATGCGTCGCCGGCAGATTTATATGCTGAACATGCTTACAATAAGTGCCCGGCATGATAAAATGAGCGTATTCGTTTATAAAAGATCATTACGGAGGTTCATATGATTTACAGAAACGCGCAACTTGCAGATATTCCCGCAATTCTGGAGCTGCAAAGGAAGTACCATGTCTCCACCATCAGCGAAGCGGACAGGCCCGATGGATTTGTGACCACATTATTTACCGAAAGCCAGTTTGCAGAGCTGATTACTGAGGAAAACGGCATCACGCTTGCCTGCGATGGGAACCGCGTTGCCGCATATGTCATGGCGGCCTCCTGGTCCTATTGGTCAAAATGGCCGCTTTTTGCTTATATGATCTCGGACCTTCCGAACATGCAATACATGGGGCAAGCGCTTTCGGTGGAAAACTCCTATCAGTACGGGCCGATTTGCATCGATAAAGATTACCGTGGTACCGAGGTGCTTAAAAAGATATTTGATTTCTCCAGGGCGCAGATGCACAAGCGGTATCCGATCCTGATCACTTTTATCAATCATATCAATCCCCGATCATACGAGGCCCATACCAGGAAGCTTGGGCTTGATGTGATCAAAAGCTTTACGTTCAATCAAAACAATTACTATGCGCTGGGGTATGATACCGCAAAAGAAGTCCGGTGATCCGCATTTTATGCGGCTGTTTCGTATATGTTGATAAAGCGTAGAAGACTGAAACTGCAGGGGGTATGTATGAACAAACGTCTGCTGCTGCTGACCCTTGCGGGTGCAATTCTTCTGTGCGCTATTGCTGTGCTGCTTCTCTACCATGGCGTTATCTGGTTCCAGTATCCTTCAAAACAGATCTACCCCGTGCGCGGAGTGGATGTTTCCGCCTACCAGGGGGAAATCGACTGGGAAACGCTTGCCGGGGAGGATATCCGGTTCGCCTTCCTCAAGGCGACCGAAGGCAGCACGTTTGTGGACAAAAAGTTTTCCTACAATTGGGAGAACGCGCACAAAACCGGGCTGCGGGTGGGCGCTTACCACTACTTGAGCTTTGACAGCCCCGGCCTTTCGCAGGCCTGGAACTATATCAATGCCGTCCCGAAAACGGAGGATATGCTGCCGCCCGTCGTGGACCTGGAGCTTTACGGAGAATACGTGAAGGCCCCGCCCTCGCAGGAACAGACCGATAAAATTTTAGGGGACCTTTTGGCCGCGCTTGAGGAAGCGTATGGTCTAAGGCCCATCATTTACGCCACGCATAAGACGTACGACCTCTACTTGAAGGGCGGATATCGCAATTACGACATCTGGATCAGAAACGTCCTGTTTTACCCTTACCTTTCAGATGGACGGCAGTGGAACTTCTGGCAGTATTCCAACCGCGGCAGGCTGGATGGATACGACGGCGTTGAAAGATTTATCGATCTGAACGTGTTCCATGGCACAGTAAAAGAGTTTGAAGCATACGGAAGATAGTAAAGTCCGGCGGAGAATTCGCCGGACTTTTTAAGCTTACTTCATACCTTTTCCTGATACCGGTCCGCCTGATTGAAGTACGTCATATCCGCATACCCCGCGAATATTTTGCCGGAGTGTTTGACGCCCTTAGGAATAAAGTACCTGTCCCCTTTCTGGAAGGTGTGTTTGACGCCGCCGATCACAAGCTCAATTTTCCCTTCCAGCACAATGCCCCACTGGCTTTCGTGAGAGTGCTCCGGCAACTCGATCTCTTCGGAAAACTCCATAAATATAATCTGGTGATCCTTCCCCTGCGAAAGGTAGGCGCGAATACCGCTTAACGGAATGTCTGCCTCCGGCAAGGCGTGTATGACATCGGGAAACAGTTCTTGCATTTCACTTTATCTCCATCCTTCAAATATTGATAAAAAGAGCAATCCATGATTGCTCTTTTTCATCTCCTCGGTTAATCCTATGCCCTGTGGTTTTGCGGCAGGTAGGGTAAGCAAAGTTTTTCCACAAGCTGCGCCCTAATGCGGGCAAAGCGCAGGATGCCGTTTTCATACTCAAATGGCGCGACGCTTTCGCCGATAAGCGGCTTCGCGTACTTTATAAAATCGTCCGTCACGTCGAGGCCGGTTGGTGTAATCCAGCTTTTAGGCAAAAAACGCTCCGAATTCGCCACGGCAGAAAGCGCGACTTTATCGTAATATACACCGTACGCTTCCGCCTTCTTGCGCAATATGGTGGCCATGTAACCGCTCTGGCCTTCCAGTATGAGCGTGACCGCGTGCGCGCCGACCTCGTAGGCCTCCTGTGCGTCCACAGCGGAGCGGTGCAGCGAGCAGGAGCGCTGCAATATGCCGGGCACCTGCCCCACGGCGTTACCGCGCGCGGCAAGGCCGACTTCGTTCAAATGGTTGATCACGTTTTGCGCGGCGGTGGATTTGCTTGCGCCGTATTCCGTGTGACCAAAGCCGTCCTTGCGTTCGCCGAGATCTCCGGTATTGAACCCTTCGTTGACCACAACAATGCAGCGTCCACTGCGCCGGATTTCGTCGTTCACGTGATCGGTCAAGCTAGCCAAGGTATGTGCTGATTCCGCAAAATACATCTGCAGCGGGATTTTCCGCTCCGGGTCCGCAAGGCGCGCGGCAGCGGTGATATAGCCGGATTTTCGGCCCATGGCCTGCAGCACGCATACGCGCTCGGAAACGCACATGCCGCGGTTTTCCTCTTCCGTTTCCATGATAATATTGGCCCAGTAGCGGGCGGCGCTGCCATAGCCTGGCGTATGGTCTATGATGGTGAATGCTTCGTCGCCTACGTCGTTGTCTATCGTCTTGGGAACACCCACAACGGTAAGGTCCATATCCCGCGCTTTTGCGAGGTTGTTGATTTTATCTGCGGTGTCCATGGAATCGTTGCCGCCGATGTATACAAAGCAGGTAATGCCGTGCTTCTGGAATACGTCCAATACCCGCTGATAGTCTTCCTCGTTGCCGTCTTTGAGTTTATAGCGGCAAGTGCCGATGGCCCCCGAGCTTGGCGTGTTTCGCAGGCGGGCGATCTCTTCTTTAGCCTGCTGACGCATATCGATGAGTTCTTCCAACAGCACGCCCTCTATTCCGTGGGCGGCGCAATAGACCTTGTCAAATATGTCCGAGCGTTCAAGGCAGCTTTCAATAACGCCCTGCAATGACGCGTTGATGACCGGCGACGGCCCGCCTCCCAAAGCCACGAGTATGTTCTGTTTTGGCATATGTTCCTCCAAAGTAATTGTGAAAGACTGTTTCTATTTTAGCACTCCTCTTCCACAATCTCCACCACATCTCCGGGGCGAATGACACCTTCTTTCAGAACAGTGGCGAATATGCCCTCAAACGGCATGATGCATGCGCCGATTTTCTGGTAGATCTCGCAGTGCCTGTGGCACGCCTTGCCGATCTGCGTAACCTCCGCCAAACACGCCCCCAGCTTAAGCTTTGTGCCCACTGGGAGGGTGAACAGCGTGATCCCCTCCGTGGTGACATTTTCCGCGAACATGCCGGGGCGCAAATCCCCCGCCCCCATGGCGATCATTTTATCGATGCTTTCCTGTGCAAGCAGGCTTATTTGCCTGTGCCAGTCGCCCGCGTGCGCGTCGCCCGGTATGCCCAGTCCCTTTACCAGATGGGCTTCCGGGACGGGTTGCTTGATGGTTCCCTTTTTTTCGCTGATGTTAACGGATACGATGCTGGCCACATTATCCTCCTATTTTGGACATGCCCTTTTTCGAGTGGAACCCTTCATCGTCAAATCGGTGCGAGGGCGGCTTTTGATACACCGCTTCCCGTATTACCCGGGCAAGCAGCGCGTCGTCCCGTTGCACAAGAGCCTCCTTGAGCGATACCTCATTGTCTACGCCCAGGCACAGCCGAAGCATGCCATCGCTCATGACCCTGACGCGGTTGCAGAAGCCGCAGAACCGGTGGGAGAGGGGGCTGATAAACCCCACGCGGCCCTGATGCCCGTCTACAAAGTAATCCGCGGAGGGCTGCCCGGCATAGCGCGGCGAAATTGCCGTGAGCCAGGGCCGTGCTTGTAATATTTCATCGCCTGTCACCCGGCGGGACATATCGCCCTTGCCCATGGGCATCAGCTCGATAAACCGCACGTCGATGGGGTTTTCCCGCGTCAGGCCGATGAACGCATCAATCTCTTCATCGTTTATGCCGCGCATCAACACCGCGTTGACTTTGAGCGGCGTAAGGCCAACGTCTATCGCTTCCTGCATGCCAGCTAACACCAGTGAAAGCTCCCCGCCCCCGGTGATGCTGCGGTAGCGTTCGGCGTTGAGTGAATCTACGCTGACGTTGATGCGCGTCAGGCCCGCTTCCTTTAACGCCCCCGCTTTGCCGGGTAAAAGCTGGCCGTTTGTGGTAAGCGTGATTTCTTCTATTCCGTTGATTGCACGCAAGTTTGAAACGATCGCGAGTATATCCTTCCGCAACAGGGGCTCACCGCCGGTCAGGCGTACCTTTTTTACACCAAGCTCCGCCATGGCCCGCGCAATGCGCGCGAACTCTTCAGCAGTCAGCTCCCGCTGCTCCGCCTGTTCCCGGTAGCCCCTGCAATAGGCGCAGTTTAACTGGCAGCGTTCCGTAACAGACATGCGCAAGTAGGTAATATCCCTGCCCCACTGGTCCTTCATACGTTCTCCCTTATGTATGCGCCCGAGCGCCCGCCCGTCTTTTCCAAAAGGCGAACGCAGCCCACTTCCATCCCCTTGTCCACCGCTTTGCACATATCATACACGGTAAGCGCCGCTATGGAAGCCGCAGTGAGCGCTTCCATCTCTACGCCTGTTTTGTAGCTGCACGCTACAGCCGCTTCTATGCGCAGCTTTTCCGGCTCCATGGGGAAAAAGGCAATCTCCACGCTATCAAGCGGGATGCTGTGGCAAAGCGGAATCATTTCCGCCGTTTTTTTGGCGGCCATAATTCCCGCAACGCGGGCCACCGCCAGCACATCGCCTTTTTTCAGGCCGTTATCCAATATCTTTTGGAGCGTCTCCGGGGCCATGGTCAGCACCGCCTCCGCCACGGCGGTTCGCCTTGTGACGCCTTTT
>JAEYSE010000045.1 GCA_023435025.1 Bacillota bacterium | reverse complement strand
TGTTTGGTGGGGATGGAGGGGCTCGAACCCACGACCTCTTCGATGTGAACGAAGCGCGCTGACCAGCTGTGCCACATCCCCACGACGCGTATAATATCATATCGCAGAAAAGAGTGTATTGCAAGTTGAAAATTTTGAATAGCCGAGGTAAAGGCATACATTCGACCCTGAAGGCTCTCGTTTATAAGGAGCTTCCACTTACTTAATATGTCGATATTTGCCCGAAATTTCCTTGCCGCGCGTCACACCCTGTTTTATCACGGCATATACTGCTATGGGGAGGCATGCAACTATGGAATACCGGAAACGACGCTTGAAACGAATGATACTCATCATAGCCGGGGCCGTACTGGTTTTAATGGTACTCTCTTACGCGCTCATTAACGCGCAGCTTCGCCCTGCCTTAATGCAGCTTGCGCAGACGCGCGTGCAGGCCGAAGCGTCCAAGGCCATGTACACTTCCGTGCTGGAGCAACTGAGCGAAAGCGAACAAAGCGCACGCTTTGTGGAAATACAAAAAACGGTGGATCAGGTCTTCTATGTAGAACTCAACAGCGCCGCCATCAATCTGTTCGCGGCACGCTGCGCGGACGCCTCGCAGGCAAAGCTGACGCAGCTTGGAAAGCAGGGAATTGACCTCCCCATGGGTACCGCAGTTGGTATTCCGCTGTTCTCGGGCGCCGGGCCCATGCTGCGGATGAATTTTTCGCCCGAGGGCGCGGTGCAGACGCACATTTCCAGCGAGTTTCGCTCGGCGGGCATCAACCAGACGCTCCACCGCGTTGTGCTCACGATGTCCGTCAATGTCGCCATCATACTCCCCGGAAGTGCAAAAATGGATACCGTGACCCTCTCCATGCCGGTGGCTGAGCAAATCATTGTAGGAAAGGTACCCGAAGCGTATACGGACGTCGCCAACAACGAGGATATGCTCAACTTGGTACCGGAAGCCGACTAAAGCCATGATATGTCAAAGCCGGAAGGGTGATATCCTTCCGGCTTTTTATTTTATAAAGGCCCTCCGCGCTTATCCCACGTTATCCTGTGGTATGATAAAGCTGAGGTGAGTTTAATGATTTCCATCCAGCACGAAGCCAACCGTGTATATGCATTGGACAAGGACGGAGGGGTAATCGCCGAAGCCACGTTCCCCGCCGTATCCGCTACGACCGTCAATTTCAACCATACGTTTGTGGACCCCTCTCTGCGCGGGCAGGGCGTCGCAAATATGCTGCTCACTGCCGCCGCGGCGGATGTGAAGGCGCGCGGCCTCAAGGCGCGGGCTACATGCTCCTATGCCGTCAAATGGTTTTCCGAGCATGAGGAGTATGCGGACATTCTGGAGAAATGATATCTGATAGCAAGAAACCGCCGCAGGGCTTCTGCGGCGGTTGTTTTGTTTACGATTAAAGCGAAGCAGCCACAGCAGCGTAAGTCTCCTTTGCAAGGACCTCCGCCTTATTGAACAACTCTTCCCCGCCTGTTTGAAATTCTTTCACTCTTTGTTCATCATTGACGCCGCCAAGGTTGATGCGGACGTTAAGCCACGCGCCCTTTGCGCAGGTTTCGAGATTGCACGCCGCCACGCCCAAGTCGCTTGCGGCGTTGGGGTTACTCTGCCCCACCAGCGCCCGCGCGACCTCCAATGCCTGTACAGCGAGCGCCATGGTATCATATGGGACTTCCGTCGCGAACAGCATGGCCTCTGCGATTTTGTCAGCACGGACGCGCTTTTCTTCTTCCGTTTCCTTGGGGAGCTTCATAGCCTCGCACACCAGCGTATACGCGTCCGTATCCCGGTCGATCTGTGCGGTAAGCTGGGACCTTAACGCTTCCGCTTTCTCCGCAGCCTCAGCACAAATCGAATGGAAGGCCTCGTATTTCTTTCTGGAAACCGTAAGGTTTGCCACCATGGCCGCGAGCGCCGCGCCCTGCGCGCCGCAAAGCGCGCTTGCGCTGCCGCCGCCGGGAGCAGGTGAATCGGACGCGAGAAGGTTCAGATATTCCGCCAGTTTAAGCTCTTTTAACATTGCACTTCTCCTTTTTTGATGACGGTATGAGCCAAGTTGCTGCCGAAGCGGTAGCAGAGCATTTCCATATCAGGCGCATCCCAGAGCACGATATCCGCCTGCTTGCCCGGCTCGATGGTCCCCAAGCGGTCTCCAAGGCCGATTGCACAAGCCGCGTTAAGCGTTACGGCGGTAAGCACTTCGGAAGGTTCCATCCGATATTTGAGATAACCAAGGTTCGCGGCAAGCTGCAAGTTTAATGACGGCGACGAGCCGGGGTTGAAATCCGAGGCGATGGCAACGGGAATGCCGAGTTCTATCATACGCCGCGCCTGCGCGAACGGCTTGTTGAGATAGAACGAGGTTTGCGGCAGCAGCACCGCCGTGACGCCGCCCGCGGCCAGCGCTTCCATGCCCTGCTCCCCCGTGGCGATAAGATGCTCTGCCGAAACCGCGCGGAGTTCCCCCGCAAGCCTTGCCCCGCCGATCTCCTCAATTTCGTCCGCATGGATCTTTACACCGAGCCCTAGTACCTGAGCGGCCTTTAGATATTTACGGCTTTGTTCAACGTTAAACACAGAATCCTCGCAGAACACGTCCGCAAAGCGCGCAAGCCCTTCCTCTTGTACCTTTGGTAGCACATCGCGGCACAGATAATCGATATACCCGTCCCCGTCCCCCGCGTATTCCGCAGGGATCGCATGTGCTCCCATGAATGTGGGGATAACCTCAACCGGCTGTGCTTCGTTGAGCCGCTTCATCACGCGAAGCTGCTTGAGCTCATGCTCCAAATCCAGCCCGTAGCCGCTTTTACCCTCAACAGCCGTCACGCCGTGCGTCAGCATTTCTTTTAGAAATGCACTGCTCTTTTCATACAGCGCGTCTTCAGTGGCTTCCCTCGTATGCCGCACGGTATCCAATATCCCGCCGCCCGCGCGTAAGATTTCCAGGTAGCTTGCGCCCCGGAGTTTCAACGGCACCTCATGCTGACGCCACCCGCCGAACACCAGGTGCGTATGGCAGTCGATCCACCCCGGCGTAGCTAACCTGCCCCCCGCATCCAGCGTGTCCACGCCTTTGTCGCAAAATGGAAGCTCGCCATCCTCGTACACCGCTTTGATTAAGCCATCCTCTATCAGTATGGCGGCGTTTTTGATTTTCAGGTTGCGCGCCTGCGCCTTGCCTTTTGCGCTTTTTGAGCCTACAGGCGTTTGCAGCAGACCGATGTTTTTGATGAGCAGCATGGAAACGATCCTCCTTTAAGACTGTTCAGGGGCAAAGCCCCTGAAACCCCACCCAAGGGACACTCCCTTGGGAATCCCTCCCTGAAAAAGTCCTCTTAGGGCGTTCCCAAAATAGGTTGTTAGGGCCGCTACGGCCCTAACCGGAGGTTTGGGGGGATGTAGTCAAGCGCCGCCTGTGGCGGGAAAAGCGAGGCGAAGTCCCGGTAAGCAAGGGAGCACAATTCTTGTGCGACCATTGCGAACCGTGGGGCCTCCAAAGAATCCTTTATAAAATATGATTCTCCAGTACCTGTTTGCTGAAATCGAACGCTTCGATCTGCATGTAGTATTCCGCAGAATCGGCGAGCGCCTGCATGGGGGCAAGGCCTACGATTTCCGTGCCGACGACGGATACTCCGTAACGCCTTGCTTCAGCCTTCACAAGCTCCAGCACGCGGTAGAGCGGCGTGTTTTGAAAGTTTGTCATGTTTATGGAAACCTGTGCGATATTGCGCTCGGAGAGCATGACACCCAATGCCTTGACATACGGGAGTCCGCCGCTGCTCTGGCGGATAATTTTCGCGATGTTGGAAGCGATGGATACATCCGATGTGGAGAGGTTGATATTGAACGCGATGAGCGGCATGCGCGCGCCGACGGCGACCACGCCCGCCGTGGGGTGTATGCTCCTGCCGCCGAAATCCGGCTCCCACTCGGGTTCCATAACCTTTTGCGCCATGCCCTCGAACTGCCCTTTGCGGATGGCGGCGAGGTTTACGCGCAAAGGAGAGGATGCCGATTCTTCATACAAGAACACAGGCATATGCGCCTCTTGCCATACCCGATTTGCGACAATTTTTGAAAGCGTTACGCAGTCTTCCGTTGTGACGTCCTTGATAGGTATGAAGGGAATGACGTCCACCGCGCCCATGCGCGGATGTTCGCCCTGGTGCACGGTCAGGTCAATCAATTCCGCCGCCTTTTTCGCAACCGCAACCGCCGCTTCCGCAACACCTTCCGGGCTTCCCAAAAACGTGATGACGGTACGGTTGTGGCTTGTGTCCGAGCTATAGTCAAGCAGCGTCACACCGGGGGTGCGCCTGACCTCGTCTACCACCGCTTCAATGACTTCCGGCCTTCTGCCCTCGCTGATGTTGGGCACGCATTCTACGAGCTTTGCCATTTATTTTGATATCCCCTTTTCTTGTAAGGTTTTTTCTATCAGTTCATCGTCCGCAAGGTAGGGCAGCGTGATATGCGCTTTCCCCTGCCATTTTTCATTGTAAGCGGCCACGGTTTCAAGCGCGTGCTCGTTCCTGGCCCAGCCTCGGCGCGCAACGCCTCCCATGACGTCCCACATCATGGCAGAACGTATGATTTCATCCGTCTTTTCGCTGCCGTCGAGCAACAGCCCAAACCCGCCGTTGATGGCCTTGCCAATACCCACGCCGCCGCCGTTGTGCAGCGCGCACAGAGTCATGCCGCGGGCGGCGTTGCCCGCAAAGCATTGCGTGGCCATATCCGCCATGATGTTGCTGCCGTCCTTGATGTTGGCGGTTTCCCGGAAGGGCGAGTCTGTGCCGCTGACGTCGTGATGATCCCGCCCCAACATAATGGGGCCGATCTCGCCGTTTCGCACCATTTCGTTGAACCGCAGCGCAATATTGGTACGGCCTTCCGCGTCCTGGTATAAAATGCGCGCCTGCGTGCCTACGACGAGCCCATTCTTTTTCGCATCCCGAATCCAGTTATAATTGTCCCGGTCCTGAAACCTTCTGTCCGGATCGATGCAGGCCATTGCGGCGGCATCGGTTTTCTCCAAGTCTTCCGGCTTTCCGGAAAGGCACACCCAGCGGAAGGGGCCGTAGCCGTAATCGAACAGCATGGGGCCCATGATATCCTCCACGTAGGAGGGGAAAATAAAGCCGTCTTTTTCATCCATGCCGTTCTTGGAAATCTCTGTAACGCCGCTGTCAAACACGGCTTTCATAAAGGAATTGCCGTAATCAAAAAAGTACGTCCCCTGCCCGACCAGCAAGCGTATGGCCTCGAAATGGCGCTTGAGAGAAGCGTCCACCAGCCCCGCAAAGCGTTCGCGGTCGGTATGCAACAGCTCCGTTCGCTCTTCAAACGTGATTCCCATGGGGCAGTACCCGCCGTCGTACACGTTGTGGCAGGAGGTTTGGTCGCTTAAAAGATCGATTCTAAAGTTCTCTTTCGCCGCGTACTCCAGCAGATCCACGATATTGCCGTGGTAGGCGATGGAGACGGAGCGTTTGCGCTCCCGGTGCCACTGGGCGTATGTGATCGCCTCGCAGAGGTCGTCAGTCATCATATCCACCCAGCCCTGGTTCATCCGGGTCTGTATACGGCTTTTGTCCACCTCCGCGAATATGCCGATGGCGTTTGCGATATTCGCCGCCTTGGGCTGCGCGCCGCTCATGCCGCCGAGGCCCGAAGAAACGAACACTTTCCCGGTGAGATCTCCTTCTTCAGGAATGCCCAACAACTTGCGCCCCGCGCCCAGTATGGTATTGAACGTACCGTGCACGATTCCCTGTGGGCCGATGTACATCCAGCCACCCGCCGTCATCTGCCCGTAGTTGGCGACGCCAAGCTGCTGTGCCGTTTCCCAGTCGTTCCGGTTATCAAACATGCCTACCATCAGCGCATTCGTTAATATCACGCGCGGGGCATCCGGCTTTGACGGGAACAGCCCTAGGGGGTGGCCCGATTCAAGCACCAGCGTCTGCTCGTCCGTTAGCTCTTCCAAATACTTTTTGATCAACCGGTACTGCAGCCAGTTCTGGCAGGGCTGGCCCGTTTCCCCATATGTCACAAGCTCGTAGGGGTAGAGCGCGATCTCAAAATCCAGGTTGTTGTCTATCATCACCTGGAATGCCTTGCCTGCCAGGCACTTGCCCTTATACTCCTCAACCGGTTTACCGTAGATACGCCCCTCCGGCCGGTAGCGGTAGGCGTATATGCGCCCCCTTGTCAAAAGCTCCTCCATGAATTCCGGCGCAAGCGCTTCATGCAGCCCTTCCGGCACATACCGTAGCGCGTTTTTCAGCGCAAGCGCCGCCTGCGCTTTAGAGAGGCGAAAGCCTCTGTCCGGCGCACGCCGGTACTGCGGATCGAACGCCGGGTAATCCGGCAGCGTGTTGTCCAGCTTGATGGTGCGGGCATGTTCGATTGTTTTGTTAGTGAGCATATAACAGTCCCTCCTATCAGGTACGATCAAGGGGTTTCACCCCTTGATTCCACCAAAGGGCCTAAGGCCATTTGGAATCCCTACGGGATACATAAGGGGCGTTACGCCC
>JAEYSE010000103.1 GCA_023435025.1 Bacillota bacterium | reverse complement strand
CGGGGGAGATCGTGGCCATGATCCAGACGCGCCTGCGCGAACTGGGTTATTTCCACTTCAAGGCCACGGGAAGCTTCCTGAGCATGACGCGCAGCGCGGTGATAGAATTTCAGAAAAACCAGGTTTCGGCGGACGGCAGCCCCATTATTGCGGACGGTACGGTAGGCGAGCAGAGCATGGAGTTACTTTTCTCACAGAAAGTGACCCGCGCGGCAATTCCCAAGGAGGTCCACATCCCAATTGGTGCTCGCGCAAACGGCAGCCAGAAGCAGACGGGGGAGCTTGTCTCCTGGGAAGACGTCAAAGGACAATTATCGGCTGGCCAGACGTATACGTTGACCGACTTTAACACCGGGGCGACATTTGGCATGATCTATACGGGTGGCGAACGTCACGCGGAAATGGAAGCTGCTACGGCCAACGATGCCACGGTATATAGGGATACATTTGGAGGAGAATATAATTACTCCAAACGCCCCATGCTCATCTCCATAAATGGAAAACAGGTCGCCTGCTCCCTGCAGGGGCAGCCGCACGGTATGGATACTGTTGAACGGAACGATATGGTAGGGCACGCATGCCTCTATTTTAACGGAAGCAAATCCCATGTTGGGCAGCTGCCGGATGTGGAGCATATCAACAACGTATTTACTGCTTCGGGCAAGACATAATAAAGCGCATGAAAAAACCGGAGGATATCCTCCGGTTTTATTGTTGGGCTCGGTTTATTACTTGGCCCTGATCTTTCTGAGCTTGGCGAACCGGGGCAGGCCGTCTTCATAGACCATATTGGGCTGGCCCTGAAGGAGCGGTAGCGCATAATCGATATAAGCTTTGGAAATGTTGTTGCCTTCTTCGTTGATCCATTCCAAAGGCACCTTTTTTTCGGTGTTGGCAACCTCGGCGAGATCCATCAGCTTGATGTTGCAGACATACTTGCCGTTCGCATCTGTGGAGCGCTCAAAGCCCACCATCTTGTCCGTAATGCCGGAGACGGCGCATTCTACGGCGGTCTTGCCGGAGAGGAAGGATTCCTGTACGTCCGTTTCGGAAGCGCAGTGCGCTGCGCAGCGCTGCAACAGGGAGAATTCAATCCCGCGGACTTTCGCGCCTGTCTTTGCCTTAAGCACATTCGCAAGGTTTGCGGCCAGGCCGCCCAACTGCTTGTGGCCGAATGCGTCTACGGGAGCGTTTTCCGCGCCGTATTCGGCGATCAGCTTGCCGCTTGCGTCGTGGATGCCTTCGGATACCGCCACGATGCACTTGCCATTCTTTTTATAAACTTCCTGCACGTCGGCAACAAATTTGTCCATGTCAAAACTGCGCTCGGGCAGGTAAATGAGGTCGGGGCCCTGGCCATAATGGGAGGCTATTGCTGCTGCGGCGGTCAGCCAGCCCGCGTGACGGCCCATGATCTCAAGCACGCAGACCATGCCGATGTCGTATACGCGCGCATCCAGATAGAGTTCCATGCAGCTTGTCGCGATATACTTTGCGGCGGAGGCGTAGCCGGGGCAGTGGTCGGTTCCAAAAAGATCGTTGTCGATTGTCTTGGGGACGCCCATGATGCGGCAGGCATAACCCACCTTCTGCATGTACTTGGAGATCTTATTGCAGGTATCCATGGAATCGTTGCCACCGTTGTAGAAGAAATAGCGGACGTCATACTTTTTGAATATTTCGAGTATACGCTTATAATCCGTATCGTCTACGTCGCTGTCCTTGAGCTTGTAACGGCAGGAGCCAAGCGCGGAGGAAGGTGTATGCAGCAGCAGTTCAAGCTCTTTTTCGTCTTCCTGGCCCATATCGAAGAGCACGTCGTCGAGTACCCCACGGATACCGTGAGCTGCGCCATAAACTTTTGTAATGGCTTCGCTGTCCAATGCGGCGCGAATTACGCCATACGCGCTTGCGTTGATTACGGACGTCGGGCCGCCGGACTGGCCGATGATACAGGCGCCTTTTAAGACTTCACTCATTTGTCATTACCTCCAGAACATATATAATAAAAACCTTTTATCCGCTTGTCCGTGTCACGGGCATCGTCGGGCGTTATCTCTTTTCGCCGTCATCTTTTCGACTATACAGCATTTTTTTATGTTTCGCAATTGGTTTCCGAGTAAAATCATGGCTTATGGGCGCCTTTAGAGGCAAATTTGCACGGAAATTTTCAAGTTTTGACGTACATCTGTCAAAAAGCACTGGTAGAGTATGAGTTTGAAATGATAAAATGTAGGTCATAAACCGTCTAACGCTTGAAAGGCGGACCACCCATGTTCGGCTATGTAACGCCCGATAAACCGGAACTTAAAGTTCGTGAACTTGCGCAATATCAGGCCTGGTACTGCGGTTTGTGCAAGACCCTGCAGAGGACATACGGGCAGATTCCTCGCCTCTCATTGGATTACGACTGCACGTTTTTGGCTCTTTTGCTCGCGGGTATTTCCGGCGAGGAATTTGGCTGCGAGCTAGGAAGCTGCGGTTACAAACCATTCAAAAAAAAGGCGCCGGTTATTGGTCCATGCGAGGCGCTCTCTTACGCCGCGGATATCAATGTGTTATTGTATTATTACAAGCTCGCCGATGACTTCAGGGATGAAAAGAGCATTCTTGCCTTTGCGGGACGTACCGCGCTGGGCGCCGCAGCAAAAAAAGCTGCAATGCGAAGGCCGGAATCGGCACATGCGATCGCTTCGGGTATTGCGCTGCTTTCTGAAATGGAGCGCAGGAAAGAGCCGCTGATAGACGCCGCCGCAGACGCGTTTGCTAATATTCTCAAACATCTTGCCTTGGGATATGATAAGCTTACGGAAAAGCAAAAAATTCCGCTTTCCTGGCTTGCCTACCATATGGGACGATGGATTTACCTCATTGACGCATGGGAGGACCGTAAAAAGGACGAAAAGGCGGGCTCCTATAATCCGTTTTTGATCGCGAACGCTACCGAGGAGCGTGCTTCCTTTTTGCTTTACGCGTCGCTGCATGAAATGGAAAACGCCTGCGATTTGCTGGAACTCAGGTCCAACCGGGACTTGATTGAAAATATCATTTATCAGGGCTGCCGCTTACAGACAAAGCGGGTGCTGGAAGGAGTCAAAAAGGATGAATCCGTATAAGGTTTTGGGCGTAAGTGAGGACGCGACACAGGACGAAATCCGTGCTGCGTATCTCGCGCTCGTCAAAAAGTACCACCCGGATAAATACACGGATAATCCGCTCAAAGAGCTTGCCAACGAAAAGCTCAAGGAGATCAATGAAGCATACGAGCAACTCAGCAAGAAAAACTCCACTGCCTCTTCTTCTGCACGCAGGGACAACAGTTCCTACGGCTCCTATGGCGGTGCCTACAGCGGGACGGGCGGTTCCTATTCCGGCCCTTCCGCTGCAGAATTTGCACGCGCACGTTCCTTCATCAACCAGAACAATCTGCAGGCGGCAAAACAGGTGCTTGATACCATTTCTGTGCGCAACGCGGAATGGTACTATCTGTATGGCGTGGTTTATCTGCGCCAGGGCTGGTACGACAAAGCGCGGGAATATCTTTCCATGGCGTATGAGCAGGAGCCGGGCAACGCCGAATACCGCAATGCCTATGCTGCCGTGAACAATGCAGGCAGTCCGTTTGGGCGGGGTGCCGGAAGCGGTTCCGGTCAAATGGGCGGCTGTTCCACGTGCGATATCTGTTCGGCGCTCATTTGCCTGGATTGTTGCTGCGACGGCCACCTCTGCTGAAAAAAGGGGGGATTCCATGAACAGAAGGTTAAACCCGGCGAAACAGCTTACGCTGGGCGCCATGGTTGCCGCCCTCACCATATTGAGCCTGTATGCGGTTGCGGTACTGCCTTTTGGCTCTGTTCCGCTGTATTTTCTTGCATCCTTTTTTATCTATATTCTTACGTGCGAAGGTGCCTACGCTGCGGCGTTGGTTTCTTTCCTGGCAAGCGCTGCATTGGCGTTTTTCCTGTTGCCCGAGAAATCGCCAGCACTTTACTATGTTGCCCTCCTCGGGCATTTCGGCATATTCCGTACTGCGATGCAGGATCACGTAAAAGGCAAGTTTCTTTTCATGCTCATCAAGCTGCTTTACTGCGATATATTTGCGGGGGTGGGGCTTTATCTTGGGTTATATGTCTGGGGCGGCCTGAACATAACTCTACCCGAAGCGTTTCCGGTCTGGGCAATTGTGGTGCTTTCCCAGGTAGCGTTTTTGATTTATGACATCCTGTATACAATCAGCGCGGGAATTTATGAAGCGCGGTTCCGCCGCGCGATCGTACCAAGGAGGTAATTCGCAAAAAGATAGAACATGACGCACCCTATATGGGGTGCGTTTTTGCTTGCGCCATACGCATCCCGCCTGCGCGTTTTTCTGTTGCTTTCTCCATACTTGACGCTGTTAAAACCGCACAGAGTGGGAATGATAGTGGATAGTACGCAGTTCTACAAAGCGTGCAAGTTGTATGGGGGAGGCAATTCGATTGCGTAGGCAAGCCGAAAAGAGAGAAAAGAAAACCAAGAAGAAGAGAACACCGGAGCAGAAAGCGCGGCGCGGCCGCACGATACGGCGTGTTTTATTGGGGCTGACTCTGATTTGCCTGTCCTTTGTCATGTTTGGCGCGGTCTATGTACTCCGTTTAGACGCATGGGAGAAGTTCGATTCTAGCCGCATATTGGGCGCGCCCCAATCACTTCTTGTATATGACAAGGACGGCAACGAGGTAAGCTGCCTTTCCGGTAATGAAACGCGCATCAATATTCCGTTACGCGACATCCCCTTGCATGTCCGCTATGCGTTCATTTCTGCGGAAGATAATCGTTTCTACGAGCATATCGGCGTAGATTTCATACGTATTTTAGGCGCGGCCTGGGAGGATATCAAGGCTGGAAGCTATGTACAGGGCGCGTCTACCATCAGCCAGCAGCTTGTTAAGCTCAGCCACCTTACGAACGAAAAGATGATGACCCGCAAGCTGGAGGAGGCCGTGCTTGCCTACCAGATGGAACAACAGTATTCCAAGGATGAAATACTGGAGATGTATTTGAACTACATCTATTTCGGCGGCGGCTTTTATGGTATAGAAGCTGCGGCTCGGGGTTACTTTGGCGTACATGCGGATGAACTGAGCGTAGCTCAGGCGGCGCAGCTTGCGGGCATCATCAAATCCCCTTCACACTATGCACCGCATCTTGATCTGCAAGCGAGTACCGAGCGGCGGAACCTTGTGCTGCGGCTGATGCAGGAATACGGGTACATTGATGAGCAGACCTGTAACGCTGCGCGGGAGGAGCCCGTCACGCTGCACAACAGCTTAAATCAGGAAAAGCGCGGGTATTATATCGATCTTGCTCTGGAGCAGGCATGCACGAGCCTGGACATCTCCATGGATGATATTCTAACAGGTGGGTATCGACTCTATACCGCAATGGACCCTCAGCTGCAGGCGCGTTGTGAGGAAGTGTTAAAGGATCCGGCCATGTTCCCAGAGGAAGCGGGGGACGCACAGGCTGCGTTGGTGGTGGTAGATGCCAAGACGTGCGGTGTCGCAGCGCTCATGGGAGGCAGGGAAAGCTCCACTGCGCTTGCCTACAACCGCGCAACGCGTATCAGAAGGCAGCCAGGCTCCGTTATCAAGCCCATCATCGCCTATGCCCCTGCACTGGAGGATTACCGATATACCACCGTTTCCATGCTGCTTGACGAGCCTACGGATTTTAACGGTTACAAGCCGGATAACTTTAATGAAAAATATCGGGGTTGGGTGACAATGCGGGAATCCGTGGCGCAGTCACTCAATATCCCGGCTGTTAAGGTGCTCAGCGATATCGGGGTAGATGCAGGCAAGCGGTTTGCAGAGAGTGTCGGCATTTCGTTCGACGAGCAGGACAACAGCCTTGCGCTGGCTTTAGGTGGCTTTACATACGGCGTTTCCCCTTACCAGATTGCGGGCGCATATACGGCGTTTGCAACAGGCGGGCTTTATTCCACGCCCTCGCTCGTGCTTTCCATTACAGACAGCCAGGGGAACCCGCTCTATACCTATCAGCCCGAGCATGTCCGCGTAATGAGCGAGGAAAACGCGTATATTTTGAGCGATATGCTCCAAAGCGCAATCTCCGAAGGAACCGGTCACAGGCTCGGCGAGCTGGATTTTGCCCTGGCTGGCAAGACCGGCACCACAGGGGAGGGGGAGGGAAACCGCGACGCATGGATGGCGGCCTATAACCCGGAATACGCAGCTGCGGTGTGGATGGGATATGACGATTCCGCGGGCGGAACATTGCCACATGACGCGACAGGCGGAAAATACCCGGCCATGATACTTTCTGAGGTCTTTTCCAAGCTCTATGAAGATAGACTAGCGCCCGTTTTCCAGATGCCTGAGGGCATCGTCCAGGTGCGGCTGGACAGCTATACGCTGAATAATGCGCATATGGCGGTGCTTGCAAGCGCGCTCACACCGCCGAATTCTGTTGTGAGGGAAGTGTTCGTCGCAGGGACGGAGCCTGAAAACGCAACCGATTACTGGGTGGTGCCCCAACCGCCAACCACGTTTCTTTCGCGGGTGGATGCACAAGGCAGTGCACAACTGACATTCATGCCGATACAAAGCTTTATGC
>JAEYSE010000061.1 GCA_023435025.1 Bacillota bacterium | reverse complement strand
TAATGATACTTTTTACTTCTTCGGCATAATCACAACGCGGCGGTTGGGTTCTTCGCCTTCGCTATGGGTGGTCACATAGGGATTGTTCTGCAGCGAGGCATGCAGCACCCGGCGTTCGTAGGGGTTCATGGGCTCCATAGCGATGGGACGGCCGGTGGATTTGACCCTTGCAGCCTGCCTGCGGGCAAGGCGCACAAGCGTATCTTCCCGCTTGCTGCGGTAATCCTCGGTATCGAGCGTTACGCGCAGGTACTTTTCCTGCTTGCGCGTACGGTTGACAACCAGCGAGGTCAGATACTGCATGGCATCCAACGTTTCACCGCGACGGCCGATCAACAAGCCTTTGGTGCGGCTATCTATGGACAGGCGTACGCCATTTTCCACTTCAGCCGCGCGCACATCCGCCTCTACGCCCATATGCTGCAGCAAGCCGGATAAGAATTGGCCCGCGGGATGATCTTTCGCCACTTCGGCGCTATAGGCGTACTCTTCAGCAGGCGGCTGTGGCGCTTTATGAGGTTCTTCGTGCCTGCTCTGCGGGCGCTCTTCTCTGCGGCCCTCGTTTTGCCTGTTACCCTGGGGCCTGTTTTCCCGGCGTTCCCCGACCTGCGGCCTGCTTTCGCGGCGCTCTTCTCCCTGCGGTCTGTTTTCGCGCTGTTCGCGCGGGCGTTCGGTGCGTTGTTCCCGCTCTTCGAAAACACGGGGCTTCTGTACGGGGATTTCGTCGTCCTGTTCGCGCTCAGTCAGGCGCACGCGGGCAAGCTTTGCGCCAATGCCAAAGAGCCCCTTGCTTTCGTTCTGCAGCGTTTCAATCCGAACCTCGTCAATGGAAAGGCCCAGTTCCTGCAGGCCGTGGAAAACAGCTTCATCAATGGAGCGGCCGGTAAATTCCCCGCTTTTCATGATTTTCCCTCCTCCGGTTTAGACGCTGCGAGATCCTTTGCAAATTTCCGGTTCAACAGCAAGTTGGTAAATGTAGATGCTACGTTGCTGATCGTCCAGTAAATTGCGAATGCCGTATTGCTGGTCAGGCAGAAGAATACGGACATGGCCGGCATGATGTAAAGCATTGCCTTGTTGGTACTCTGCGCCTGGGATGCTGCGCTCGGCTGCCCGTTGTCCTGCACTGCGGGCTTGGGCTGGTTCTTCTGCATGATCCAGCTCGAAAGGAACGTGGTGCCGCCAGCGAGTATCGGCCATAAGAACCAGCCGTTGTTAACGCCCTGGTACTGCGCGACAAGCGGCGCGACCAAGTTATTATAAGTATCGATCGAAGCCTGCGGAATATTCTTGGGGTCCGCGATAATAAACCCAAGCTGCTGGAATACTTTGAGCGCCTCGGGATGCTCTTGGAAGAATATCAGGTTCTGCAGATTGGGGATGGCCAAAAACTCCTGAGCGCTCATGACAACTTGTTTTAAGCCGTTGTCCGGTTGCCAGATGTTGTGCACCCACAGGAAGTTAAAGTTCTGAAACAGCGTCGAGTTGCCGGTTTCTTGCAGCTCAAGGAGCACCTTGATCATCTGTTCATGGCCCCAGAAGCGGAACGCCGCAATAAAGCAGAAGAACAACGGCATCATCATCAGCATGGGCAGGCAGCCGCCCCACATGCTCACGCCGCGTTCCTTCATCAGCTTGGATTGGGCCTGCTGAAGCTTTTGCGGGTCATTTGGGTATTTGCGCTTGAGCTTGTCGATTTCCGGCTGTATGGCCTGCATCTTCATGCTGGATTTGCGGGATTGGATATCGCCGAATACCGTGGCGGCGCGAATGACGATGGTGCTGATTAAGATTGTCCAGAAGATGCTTTCGACAGTGACATTCTCGTACAGCCACCGCATCCCCATTAAAATCCATGTAGTTAAAAAGAAATCTCCTTGCAAGTATATACCCTCCTTCAAGCGAATCTTGTAGTGATCATAGCTCCCCGGGCGCATCCGGACGATGCCTTGCATGCCCGATCGCGGCATGCCCCATGTGGGGAAAAGGGAAAGGAACAGGAAACAGGATCCTATTTATGGGACGGGATCATACCCGCCCTTTGAAAACGGGTTGCAGCGTAACAGTCGCCATATGGCAAGTAGGCTTCCGCGCAACGCGCCGTGTTTTTGGATCGCGCCATAGGCATACTCTGAGCAGGTCGGCAGGTATTTGCAGCGGTTTTGGGGCAAAGCCGGAGAAACATGGGTTTTGTAAAGCTTCAGAAGGAACAGGAGTACCCGTTTCACAGGATATCCGCCCCCTTATTGGCTTGTGAACCCTTAATGAGCTCCGCCTTTTTGAGCATCTGCAATACCGACTGACGTAAACTCAAAAACGGCTCGTCCAACACGCCGGTTCTTGCAATGAATATCAGATTATGCCCGGGAGAGATTTCGTATAGATAGGGAGAAAGCGCCTCGCGCAATCTGCGCTTGGCGCGGTTGCGCTGCACGCTGTTGCCGACCTTTTTGCTCACGGAAAAACCCACCCGTACATGCGTTTCGGCCTGCAAATCGCTTCTTTTTGGCTTTTTCGGCTTGCGGCGGTCGCGCACATATACAAGCGTAAACAATCGGCAGCCCACGGATTTTCCTACGCGGTACGTAAACTGAAAATCCCTGTTTTTTTTAAGCGAGTACAAGCGTTTCAATCTGCGCGCCCTTCCGGCAAGACCCTAAATTCGCTCTGTAAGAGCGGGTGACGCCAATGATGCTGGTGAAACAACCTAAGCCGGGTATTACCCGGCTTCTTTTCCTACAGACGGTGTGCCCCGACAAGACGGCGCAAATAAGAACAGGCGGACCGGACGCCCGCCTCGAAACCTGTGGCATTGCGCCCTTGGCGCCATGGCAAGTACGCCCGCACGTTACGCGCTCAGGCGCTTTCTGCCCTTCAAACGCCTGCGCTTCAACACATTGCGGCCGTCGGTGGTCTTCATACGCTTACGGAAGCCGTGCACTTTGCTGCGCTGCCTCTTTTTAGGCTGGTACGTCATGAACATTGCTTTGCACCTCTTTTCTATGGATGGTAAACCGGGCGAGCTTACCAGATGTAGTATACTACCCGGCAAATACTCACAAAATATGGAGCAAACGCCCTATTTGCGGGCGGTTTCGCCCATTGCCTGTATAAGTATAGTGGAAATATGCCCAAGCTGTCAAGCACTTTGCCCAGTCCAAAATGCGACAGGAACCACAGTCTATAGCCCAGAGGCACAATTGCGGCGTTTGTGAAGCGCCGGCCGGCAAGGCCCGCCACAAAGAGCCATCTAAGAACCGTGTGCCAAACAAGCCGAGTGAGCACCCGCGGTCTTCGAGAAATGTCACGCCAATATCACATTACGCCGTATTGCTTTTATAGGGATCAGGGGCTAAAATGTTAGAAAAGGCCGCTAAAACTGCGGCCGGGGCGCGGTGAGCCGTTCCCCAAGTTAAAGGAGGGTGCCGATGTCCGCCTATCGAATTACGACCGATTCCACAGTCGATCTAAATCCCGCGCGCATGAGCGAACTTAGTATCCCGTATGTCGCTCTTCATTTCCTGTTGGAAGGCCGGGATATTCAGGACGATATGACGGAAAAGACCGCAAAGATGCTCTATAACGCCATGCGGGAAGGCAAGGTCTCCACCACTTCCCAGGCGACGGTGGAAAGCTTTGTGGATCTGTGGACGCCTATCCTCCAAAATGGAGAGGATATTCTCTATATCGGGTTTTCCAGTGCGCTTTCGGGTACCCTCAACAGTTCTTTGCTTGCAAAGCAGCAGCTGTTGGAAAAATATCCGGAACGAAAGATTCTCATCATCGACTCATTGTGCGCAAGCTCCGGCGAAGGAATGCTCGTGGAGCATGCGGCTGCGCTCAAAGAAGGCGGCATGGGATTGGATGAGTTATACCGGGAGATCGAAACCCGTAAAATGAAGGTGCATCATTGGTTCACAGTGGACGACCTCGTCTACCTGCGCAGGGGCGGTCGTGTTTCCGGTGCCGCAGCGTTGTTCGCTTCTCTTTTGAGCATCAAGCCCGTAATGAACACCAACAGCGAAGGTAAGCTCATTCCGCGGGAAAAAATCAAGGGCAGGCGCGGCGCCATTAAACGCCTGTATGAACTGCTGGTGGAAAAAATTGATCAGACAGCAACGACATTTATCAACATCAGCCATGCGGACTGCTATGAGGACGCAATGCAATTGAAGCAGCTCATCCATGAGGGGTACCCGCATCTGCCAGTAAATATCTATTCCGTTGGTGCGGTCATCGGCTCCCACAGCGGCCCTGGCACACTCGCACTGTTCTTTATGGGAACGCCGCGCGCAGTCTAAACTCCACTTACAATGGCACCATATAAGCCGGTTACCGGATGCCGGGAACCGGCTTTTGCCTGCAAACGCAATAGCACATTGAAGGAGAATACATGTATAGGATTACAACCGATTCCGTAGTAGATCTTTCACCGGAACGCATGCAGGAGTTGATGGTTCCATTCGCATCGCTTCGCGTTCGCGTTGGGGACCTGGAACTTATCGATGATATGCGGCCTGAAACCATACAAACACTGATGGAAGCAATGCGCCAAGGAAAGACGGCTACTACCTCACAAGTTACCGAAGAAGGCTTTCTGAACATGTGGACGCCGATCCTTGAGGCAGGCGAGGATGTTTTATACATCGGCATCTCCAGCGGAATTTCCGGCACCGTCAACAGCGCACATATCGCCAGACAGGAATTGCTCTCCCGCTTTCCGGAGCGGCAAATTCTCATCGTAGACTCGCTTGCGTTGAGCAGCGGCGAGGGCGTATTGCTTGAGGAAGCCGTGGCGCTCAAGAACAGTGGCCTCACGCTGGAAGCCTGCTATAAAAAAATTGAGCAAATCAAAATGAGCCTGCAGCAGTGGTTTACCCTTGCAGATTTGACATACGCCAGGCGCGGCGGGCGCGTTTCCGGCGCTGCGGCTGCCGTTGCAAGTCTGCTTCACATCAAACCAGTACTTTCCATTGACCGTGACGGCAAGGTAATCACGCCCGAAAAAATTAAAGGACGGCGGGGTGCCATCAAGCGGCTGTATGAGATTCTCTGTGAAAAGATTGATATCGCCTACAAATATGTGCACATCACGCAGGTGGAGTGCCTGGAGGAAGCAAGCAACCTTGCAAAGAGCATACAGGAACGGTTCCCGGAGCTGCTTGTCCGCATTTATACAGTGGGCGCCGTCATCGGCACGCACGGCGGTCCGGGCACGCTTTCGCTTTCCTTTGTGGGCAAGGGAGTAAGGTAAAAGGTATCGCCACCTACGGCGGCGACGATAGATTTTTCAGCGGGGGTTCTGCCCCCGTGCCCCCAGGAGTACGGATGCACGTAGTTTTCCCACAGCAAAAAATCTATCGCGACGGCCCACAGCCTTAGGGCCTTTGGTGTCTCTCATCGGGTACTCGATGCACTAAAGCACCGATTTCTTAAAACTCTCAAGCATATTTATTGACACCTTGTACAAAAACGAGCCATCAAGGGAGAATGATATGAGGCTGTTGCATTGCGCCGATCTGCATATCGGCAGGCGGCTGTTCGGCTTTTCCCTGCTGGAGGATCAAAGGCACGCCCTTTTTTCCATCGCGGCGCTTGCGAAGGACCATAAAGCTGATGCCGTGCTCATCGCGGGGGACGTGTTTGACAAGCCCGTACCGTCCGAGGCCGCTGTGGCGGTGCTCGACGATTTTTTGACCGCGCTGCAGCAGCAGGGAACCGCGGTCTTTTTGATTGCGGGAAATCACGATTCTGCGGACAGGCTGCAGTTTATGAGCCGCATTTTACACAAGACGGGCGTATACATCGCGGGTACGTTCACGGGCAGCGTGCCCTGTGTCCGGCTGCATGATACATACGGGCCGGTGGACGTCTACCTGCTTCCGTACCTCAGGCCGCAAGAAGTAAAGCCCTACTTCCCGGATTTGGAACTCAACACCCACGAGGACGCCGTGCGCGCGGCGCTTTCTGCTGTGGCGCGGGAAGAAAACGTCCGGGCCGTGCTTGTCGCGCACCAGTTCGTTTCCGCAGCGGGCGAGGTTTTACTGCGCTCGGAATCTGAAACGGTCTCGGTGGGCGGGCTTGATTGCGTGGACGCTTCGGTATTCAAAGGTTTTTCTTATGTGGCGCTCGGGCACCTGCACGGCGCCCAACGCGTGGGCAGTGAAGCCATCCGCTACGCGGGGTCGCCGCTCAAATATTCGTTTTCCGAACTTGATCAGAAAAAATCCGTTGCGCTCGTTGAACTGGACGCACACGATGCAAGGATCACCCTATTGCCCGTGCCGCCGCTGCACCCGATGCGGGAAGTGACTGCCTCCATGGCGGAACTGATGGAGGGAGAGGGTTCAGAGGATTATCTCCATGTGCTGCTCACCGATGAAGAGGAAGTCAATAACGCCATGCAGCGGTTACGAGAACTCTACCCTAACCTGATGCAAATAAGCTACGCGAACCGGCCCGAATATGCAGCATCCGGCGTCTTGCCCCTGCCCATCGCGGCAAAAGACCCCATCGAGCAATTTATGGAGTTTTACCTGCTGCAAAATGGGGAGGAGATGGCTTTGGACGAGCTAAACCTGCTCCGGCAGCTGTTTATGGAAGCGGAAGGAGGCACGGCATGAGGCCCCTCCAACTGACAATGTGCGCGTTTGCCCCCTACGCGGGTACGGAACGTGTGGATTTTAACGCGCTTTCTTCCAACCTGTTTCTTGTATGCGGGGATACGGGCGCGGGTAAGACAACGATATTTGACGGCATCTCCTACGCGCTCTACGGGGAAGCCTCGGGTGAAACGCGCGAGACGGAATCGTTTCGCAGCCAGTACGCACCGCAGGAACTCGAAACCTATGTGGAATTTGTGTTCTCGCTGCGCGGGAAGACATATATGGTACGGAGAAGCCCGGGCTATAAGAGGATCTCCTCTCGCACGGGAAAAGAGACCACAGCCAACCCCAAAGCGTCGCTTACGCTGCCCGACGGGAAAGTGATCGCCAACCCCACTGCCGTAAACGCGGCACTTTACGAGCTGATCGGCTTAAGCCGCAACCAGTTTTCCCAGATTGCGATGATTGCGCAAGGGGAATTCCGCAAGCTGCTGCTTACAAAAAGCGGCGAACGGGAGGCGATATTCCGGGACGTGTTCGGCACCGCGCGCTATAAAGCATTGCAGACGATGCTCAAGGACCGCGCCCAGAAGGAATACGCCGACTACGCGGAACAAAAGCGAAGCATGGAACAGGCCATGCGAACTGTACGCAAGGATACGGAAGATGCCCGCTACGCCCAGTTGGAAGCCATACAGGCGGAGGACGCAGGTCGGTTCCTTTCCATACTGCTGGATATTCTACGTTTCGATGAAGAAAAAGAAACGGAATTAAAAAAGGCGCTAATGGAAGCGGAGGAGCGATTATCACAAAAACAGATCGCGCTGGCCGCCGCCACGGAGGAAGCGCGGCTGTTAGCCCAGCTTGCCCTTGCCCAAGCCGAATGGGAGGCACAGGAGCGTTTACTGCCAGAGATGCAGGCCGATAAGCAGAGGCTTTTGTTGGGCGAGAGGGCAAACGCGGAGATACGCCCGCTGGAGCTTGTTTGCGCGCAGCATCAGCGAGCGCGGGAAGCACTTGACATAGAGCGTAACAAGCTGCGCTCGGATATTGAAGTACGCAGAGTACCGCTTGCGCAAAGTGAAGCGCAGTTGAAACAGGAAAAGGAGCGCGAGCCGGAGCGCGAGGCGATCAAGCAGCGCCTCCATGCCCTAGAGGAGCAGCTTCCGGAATATGACCGGCTATATGCCCTGCGGGAGGCGGCAAGCGTGGCAACGCTCCGCGCGGCGGAAGCTGAGAAAAAGCTCGCGCTTGCAAAAACTGATTTTGCGTCTATGACCGAACAGGTACAAGCGCTGCAAGAAGCGCTGCACGCGCTTGAAAACATACCGCTCGAAGCCATACGTTTACGGCTGGGCGCTGTAGACGCCCGTGGAAACGCCATTGCGGCCGCATTGATTTTATTAAAGGAAGTGCGGGAGCAGGAGGACGCGCTTTTCGCGCTTCAAAACGAATATACGGAAGCGGAGGCGCTATCCCTCGGAGCGGAGCTGGACGCGCGGGCGGCGGAAACGGCATTTTTGCGTGCGCAGGCGGGGCTTTTGGCAGAGGGACTCAAAGAAAACGTTCCCTGCCCCGTGTGCGGCTCGCTTTCGCATCCTACCCCCGCTGCGTTGCCGCCGGATGCGCCGGACGAGGCGGCGGTTAAGCGCAAGAAGTGGGCGTATGAACAGGCGCACGCGCAGGCTGTGGATGTTAGCCGCCGCGCGGCGGCGGCTGCAGCCAGTTTGGAAACACAGCGACAAAATCTAGCGCAAGCCGTATCCACCCTGTTTGATACATCGCCGCAGCAACCGGTTGAACTTGCCCTGGAAGCGGAGCGGAATGCGGTACAGCAAGAAAGAGAAACGCTTGCACAGGCCATGACGGAAGCGGAGGAAAAGCTCGCGGAGCGGGAAGCGCTGCAAAAACGCCGCGCAGACGCACTGGAAGTTCAGAAACAGCTATCGGAACAGATTTTAGAACTGGAAGCGGAGCAGAAGCTTGCGGAAAAGAACGCCGTACAGCAAACTGCCGAAAGGGACGCGCTTGCTTCAAGGCTTCCTTACCAAAGCAAGGAGGAAGCGCAGCACATGCTCGCGGCCCAGCGGGAAATGCTTCAGAAACTCCAATCCGTGCTGGAAGAAAGCGCGCAGCGTCATGCCGCTTTGGAGCGCGCGCAAAACGACGCACACGCGCAGCTTGCCTCGTTGGAAGCCCGGCTGCCGGAAGCGGAGCGGGCGGAAAAAGAGGCGAAGAACGCGTATATAGAAGCCTTGTCGTCTGCTGGATTTGCGGACGAGACCGATTATTTTGCCGCGCTGCGCACGCCGGAAGAATGGAAGGCGGAGCGCTCGCGCCTGACCCGCTACGGGGAAGCGCGGGAGGCCGCTAAAAGCGCGCTTTCTCAGGCGCAGCTGGCGGCGGCTGGCAAACAGAAGGCCGATATCACGCTGCTTCAAGAGGCAATGCGGCAAGCGCAGCAGGAAAAGGACGCCGCATCGGAAGCATACGGTGTAACGGCTGAGCGAATTCGCCACAACAAAAGTCTGTGTGATTATCTGGACCGCCGGAAAGGGCAGCTTGCGCTCGCGTGGTCCTCTTATAGTAAAATCAGGCGGCTTTCAGACACCGCGAACGGCGAGCTTCGCGGGAAGCCCAAGCTGACGTTTGAACGGTATGTGCAGGCGCGGTACCTAGACGAGGTGCTCTACAGCGCCAATACGCGGCTTTATCAAATGACGGGCGGGCAGTACGAACTTGTGCGCCGGGAATCTCCGGACGACCTCAGGCTGCAGACGGGGCTTGACCTTGACGTGCTGGATCATTACACAGGCAAGCCGCGCCAGGCTTCCACGCTTTCGGGCGGCGAATCCTTTCTTGCAGCACTTTCCCTTGCGCTGGGCTTAGCTGATACCGTGCAGCGCTACGCGGGCGGCGTCGCCCTCGATGCCATGTTTGTGGACGAAGGCTTTGGCTCGCTGGACGCTGAAGCGCTTGAGCGCGCAATACGCATCCTGTCCTCCCTGGCGGGCGGGCAGCGCATGGTGGGCGTTATCTCCCATGTTGAGGAGCTCAAGGCGCAGATCGAAAGCCGTATTACGGTCAAAAAGACGGTGGCGGGCAGCCATATAGAGGTTGTGTGAACAGAAATACGTTGAGGGCTCTGCCCTCAAACACCCGCTTAGGGCCGTAACGGCCCTAAGAACCTATTCCCTAAAAGATCAAATGTTGAATGCTCACAGCGTAAATCTCCAGGGACAAAGAAATTCCTTGCAGTCTAAATAATATAGTTCCGAGCCTTCCGGCTCATGCAGCACGATACGATAAGATATTAACGCCTGACGCTTCATGCCCGCGGCTTTATTTGCTTCCCGGTCGCCGTATTTATCGTCTCCCAGCACAGGGTGGCCGATGTGTGCCATATGCGCGCGGATCTGGTGCGTGCGGCCGGTATAAAGCCGGATCTCTACAAGCGTTTTGTCCGCCTCCTGTTCCAGCACCCGGTAACCTGTCCTGATGGTTACTGCGCCATGGCGCGGCTCATCATACACTGTCAGCCGCGCACGTTCCGAATCCTTTTGAGCCCATGCGGTAAGCGTGGCGCTTTTTTCTTTTACCCGCCCATGCAGCAGCGCACGATAATACTTTTCGATGCGGTCTTCTGTGAACGCGGTAAGCAGCGCGTTCTGCGCGGCTTCATCCCGGGCGAACAGCAGTAGCCCTTCCGTGTTGGCGTCCAGTCGGTGGACAGGATACAATTTGCCGTATACGAGCGTTAGATGCGCTTGGAGGGAGTTTTCCCCGCCATCCTCCACCGTTACTTCTACCCCCGCGCGCTTAGATACGACCAGTATGCGGGCATCCATATAGACAATGCTACAATAGTCACGTACTTGCAGTGCCGTAATTTGCTCTCGAAACGGTACAAATGCCTCCCCCTGTGGCGGGGCGAAGAACCGCATGCGTTCCTTTTTGGTGGGGTGTTCGAAGCTCAGTTCATACGCCCACAGCGCGATCTGTCCGCGCATGGGGTTCGGATGGTAACGCTGATCATACCGTATGGGGTAACCCGCTGCCGCAAGCTGCGCGCGTATCTGGTGCTTGCGCCCCGTGAGAAGCTCGATATCCAGAAGCGAATATCCATCTTGTTCCGCAAGTTTTACAAAGCTCAGCTTTGCTTCCTTTGCGCCGGGTGCGGGGGAGGGAAGAACCTCCACGCGTTTGACGCCTTCGGTTTCCTTTAAATATGAGACGAGCGCGCCGCTTTGCGGCACATTCCCTTCCACCACGGCGGCATAGCGCTTTTTTGTGCCGCGGCCCTTGAACTGCTCGGTAAGCCTGGCTGCCGCCTTGCTGGTGCGGGCGAATACCATCACCCCTCCCACCGGCCGGTCCAGCCTGTGACAAAGGCCCAGGTACACGTCCCCGGGCTTAGCGTATTTTTCTTTGATATAGCGTTTGAGTATGTTTAGAAGATCGTCGTCCCCCGAGCTGTCCGCCTGCACGGGCAAGTTGGGGGGCTTTACGACGACAAGAAGATGATTGTCCTCATACAAAATTTCGGGCGTCATAAGGATGGAAAACATAAACGCCTCCAAAGCGGCGAGGGATTTTCGATGCAGGGCAAGGAGCCAGAGCAAAGCGTAGCAGCGCTACGTTGAGCGGAAGGCGACACCGCCCCGCACGAAAAGCGACGCCACATTACTTCCACCACGCCCTCCCTGTAGCGCCGCAGGGAAAAAGCAGGTTATCCCGACGAACGGGCAGGCACAGTTCAGCCGCTTCCACCTGCGCATCTTTGCCTTTGAGCGCGACGTCCAGCACATTCTTAATAACGGTTGGCGCGAGGCCGGTGGTATAGGAGTTGATCAGGAAAAACAGCGGTTTGTCCGAAAGCAGCGCTGCGGCGGCCTCCACCAGCGGGTAGATGTCCTGCTCAATCTTCCACATCTCGCCATCCGGCCCACGGCCGTAGCTGGGCGGGTCCATCAATATGCCGTCGTACCGGTTGCCGCGCCGCTGCTCCCGCAGTACGAACTTCATGGCGTCGTCGGCGATGAAGCGCACGGGCGCACCGGTTAAGCCGCAAGCCGCAAGGTTGTCCTTCGCCCAGGCGAGCATGCCCTTCGCGGCATCCACATGCACCACCTGCGCCTGCTCCTTGGCGCATGCGCAAGTCGCTCCGCCGGTATAGGCGAATAAATTCAACACCTTTGCGTTAGGGCGCGGTTTCAATAAAGAGCGCATCCAGTCCCAGTTCACTGCCTGCTCCGGGAACAGCCCCGTATGCTTAAAGCCGGTGGGGCGCACCAGAAACGTCAAATCCCGGTAGCGGATATTCCAGCTTTCCGGAAGCTGCCGCTCATATTCCCAGTGGCCGCCGCCTGCGCTTGACCGGATATAACGCGCGTGCGGGGGATTGATTTCCCCCATGGGCCAGACCGCCTGCGGATCGGGACGAAGCAGCACCACGTCCCCCCAGCGTTCCAACTTTTCTCCGCCGCCCGCGTCCAGCAGCGCGTACTCTTTCCAACCGTCTGCAACGTACATGCTATTCCTCCGAACCGTTGGCCGAGGGCAATTGTTCTACCGCCCCGGCCTCCGTCTGCTCCTTTTGTAGTTCCTCCACCCGGGGATATTTTTTGCTGCGGAACCCCTCCACCATCACAGCGACGATGCCCAGCAGCAGAGTCAGGTAATAGGTAATACCGCGCCACAGCAGCACTGCCGGGAAGCGGGACGCACCCACAAACAACTTCGAAAACACCAGGTAAAACCCGCCCTCGCTGGCGACGGAGCCGCCCGGTACCGGCAGGAAGCTGACCGCGATATAGAGCAGGCACTGCAGCAACACCACATACCAAAGCTCATATTCGGAGTACCCCATACCGCGGTAGAGGAAGTATGTTACCGCCATGTAGGATATGGCGGTGCCCATGCCCGCAAGCCAGATATAGAACATGCCCAGCCGTTCGCCTAAAGCGAATTTTGCGGCCTGCCCATAATCCCCGATGGTGCGCTCCCAGGCCGCGTGCGCGATGTCTATTTTCTCCTGCTTTTTGAAGATGCGCTTTTTTGCCAGGAAGTTGATAAACTTCTGTCCCATCAAAAACAGCCATTCGGTCTTTCGAAGCGCGAGGAAGCACAGTACCACCGTGCCAAAATAGAACAGGTAGCCGGTGATGTAAAATATCAGCATGGTGACGCCGCCCTGCAGCACGTCCCTGCCCAGGAACAGGAAGCCCAGCGTGCCTAATAGCGTGATGCTGAACTGGAAGGCCAGGAACTTTAACACCAGCACGGAGGTGGAAAGTCCCACCGGCACGCCCCATTTTTTTAACTGTACCACCTGCATAGGCTGTCCGCCCGCCTGCAGCGGCGTAATGGAACTGTAAAACAGCCCGTACATGGTGGTGAGCAGGCTTTCCCCAAACGTATGCTTCAAATTCATGTACTTTGCGGCCAGTTGGAACATCGTGGTATCAAATATGTAATAGAGCGCCATGCTGCCCAATGCCGCAAGGAACCACAAGGGATCAATATCGTCCATCACGCCCGCGAGATCGCGCGTGTTCGGGTCCAATACCGCCATCAACGCAAGCACAAGGAGCGGCAGCAGTATCGGCAATATCTTTTTCCAATATCCCTTTTTCTTCATACAAACCTCTTAGTTTCAGCTCGAACTATACTATCACGCACAAATCGCGGTTTCAAGCGCTGTGTAAATTCTTAACAATCTCTTGCCCGGATTGTACGTTTTCATACAAAACCCGTATACCGCCCATGTATTCGGGTATTAGGCCGGTTGCGAACAAACCTTCTTAACGGTATACTGGTGCTGAGGTGGCAATATGCAGCAGGATCTGTTTTCCAATACACGCGCGCAGGGCGCGCCGTTAGCCGACCGCATGCGCCCGCGCACGCTGGACGAATTTATCGGCCAGGCGCATATCGTGGGGCCGGGGCGGCTTTTGCGCCGCGCAATCGAGCTGGACCGGCTGCAATCTAGCATTTTTTTCGGCCCGCCGGGCTGCGGGAAGACGACGCTTGCGAACATCATCGCCAACGTCACCGGCGCGGCGTTTGAAAAGCTCAACGCCGTTACCGCGGGCGTGAAGGACGTGCGCGAAATTATAGCGGAAGCGGAAAAACGACTCTCACTCTACGGCAAGCCGACCTACCTGCTTTTGGACGAATGCCACCGTTGGAACAAGGCGCAGTCGGACAGCATATTGCCAGCGCTGGAGCAAGGTACCATCCGCTTTATCGGCTCCACCACGGAAAACCCCATGATCAGCATGACGGGCGCTATCGTGAGCCGCTGCCGCGTGTTTCAGTTCTACTCGCTCAACACAAAAGATATCGAACGCGCCATTTTACAGGCCCTGGCGGATAAGGAACGGGGCTTGGGAAACTACAACGCGGTATTGGACGATGCCGCCATGGAACACCTGTGTCGCATGGCGAACGGGGACTGCCGCGCGGCGCTCAACGCACTGGAGCTTGCCGTGCTCACCACGCCGGCTGATGAAGCGGGCGTCGTCCATATTACGCAGGAGATTGCCGCTGAATCCGTGCAGCAAAAGGTGATATCGCTGGACGAGCAGCTTTTTTATGACATGCTCAGCGCCTTCTGCAAAAGCTTGCGCGGATCGGACGCGGACGCGGCTTTGGCCTGGTTTGCCCGCCTTATTTACGGCGGCATGGACCCGCGCATCATCGCAAGGCGGCTTATCGCCCACGCGAGCGAGGACATCGGCATGGCGAACCCTCAGGCCATGGTACAGGCCGTTTCGGCGGCGAACGCGCTTGAGCATATCGGAATGCCGGAAGCGCGGCTCCCGCTTGCGCAGGCCATTATATTTCTGTGTGAATGCCCCAAATCGAACGCCATCGTCGTGGCGGTAGACCGTGCCATGCAGGATGCTGCTACCACAATTGAGGAGCCCGTGCCTGTCCACCTGCGGGATACGTCCTATGCGGGCGCTAAGGTGCTTGGTGCTGGCAAGGGCTACAAGTACCCGCACGATTATCCCAACCATTACGTGGAGCAGGACTACCTGCCGCCCTCCTTGAAGGATAAGCGCTACTATATCCCCAGCGATCAGGGCAGCGAGAAGAACATACAGGAAAACCACAGGCGGCGGGGAAAGCCGGTGGATGAGGGCTGAAAGCTCGGCCCTGAGAACCCATCTACCGCCCAATCGAATACGGTTGCAGCGCGCGTTCCACCGCGCCTTCAAAGCTTTCTGCAGCACCCCAGTCGAAGCGGAACAGCCCTTCACCGCCACCCCCGCCTACGGTATGCACACGGGTATGGCCTAGAAAATCGTCCGCTACCACCGTCAGGGTCAGCCGGTTCCCCGCGCGGAAAAAGTGCTTTTCGAAAACGGCGACAATGCATTTGCCCCCGCTTGCCGGGCCGATCTCAAACCGATCCAGCAGTTCTCCCGTCACGCTGTTCGAAACCGCGTCAAACACCAGGTCCATTGCCTGGTTGACCGGCAACGATACAAGAAATGTGGCCATTCTTATTTTTTGCCTCCCGAACGAATTATGAAAATTATACCATGCCTTCGCTGCGCCATATGTGAATATTTTCTTAAGCGCCATTCTTAGAAAAGACCAAAGCGCATACTTTCCCTTGCATGCCAATTTCGGCCATGTTATACTCTCATTAATCGAACAAATGTTCTATTAAGAGGAGGAAAACGCGATGATGAAAACAAGACGCATGCGTGAGGTGATATTCTTACAGCTTCGGCAATACAACAACACCAAGCGTATACTTGAGGAGTATGAAGAGCTTGGGCTAAAAGCGCGCCCGCTGGAGCCCAGAACAAAGACGGGGCTGTACGGGGACCCCACGGCATCTGAGGCGATCAGGCAGATCGAGCCCAACGAAGAGATTAAGCGGATGCAGGGGTGGGTGTGGGCGATTGAGGAGGCACAGGCCATGCTCAAGCGGGACGCGCCGCACAAGGCACAGCTGATGGAACTGCTGTTTTTTGCGGCTACGGGGGACACGCCTTCGGATAGCTGCGCGCGGCGCGAACTGTTGCTGGATGAACTGCACATCAGCGAGCCCACGCTGTACCGCTGGCGGGACGATATCATGCAGGCCGTCATGGCGGGAGCAATCGAGGCGGGCGTACTTTCCCCTTATGGGCGCCTGAGCAGGCCCCGGCCGGAAAAAACGGGAGGCCCCGTGTCTAATACCAATGGAAAGTAATGCATCCAAAGCGTCGAGGAATTCCGATACGGGACAAGGAGCCGGTGCGGTGCACAGCAGCGCAATGACTGACAGGAAAGCGACACCACTCCGCACGAAAAGAGCCGCCGCAATAATAAGTTTATGGTTGGAATCGGTACAAACCGTGAACAAATTTGGCAGTTGTTGCATGCCCTCTTTTGCGTGTTATAATGAAATATAAGATAAACTAGCGCGGATTGCGCTGCGGAATGAGGAAACCCGTATGGAAGACAACAGACGCCAGCCCGAAAATAAAAAAGGGTTGAAAAACTCCAAGGCCTTTTGGGCCGTCATATATGTACTGATTGCAGCAATGCTTTTGGGCGGCATTTATATGGTGGTACGCGAGTATATCTGGATCCCGGGCCCCTACGTACCGCCACCCACGCCCGCGCCCACAATCGCGGCCACGCCCGCGCCTACGCTTGCGCCCTCGGCAACGCCGCTTCCCACCCCTTCGCCCACGCCGTATGTACAGAAAATCCCGTTACGCATTTACTTTACGGGTTATGAACGGCAGGCGGATATTTTGCCCGTGGGCGTCACCGAGGACAACGCCATGGATACGCTCGATTCCGCGAAGGACTCTGCGTGGTACCAATTTGGCCCATCCCCTGGAGAGCCGGGTAACGCGCTCTTAAACGGTCATGTGAAATGGAAGGGAGAGCTGGGCACGTTCTCCATACTCAAGGATATGAAAGTTGGGGACGAGGTCGTTATTGAATTGGACGACGGAAGCTTCAAGTACTTTGACGTGACCAATCTCGACACCTACCTGCTCGATGAGATTCCGCCTTCTGTGATGGACCTTGGCGGAGAAAGCCGCGTGACGCTCATCACCTGTTTGGGGGACTATGATAGCTCCATCGGCACCTCCCGCTCCCGCGTGGTGGCCGTATGCAAGGAAAGGGGCGTTGCCTCCGTTACCGCTGCGCCCGGTGCAAGCACTGCACCCGCCGCCATTGCGGACGAGTAAGCACCCGGGAGTTGCATCGGCAGTTAGCTATTGTAATTAAATGAAGCTTAAGGCTTGCCTTCATGGCAGGCCTTTTTTCTATAGGTGGCGGCTTAATTCGGGTAGTCCTGCTTTCTTCCTCTGACTGCGTTATAGGTCAAAAAAACGAAAAAGAGGGCGATTCGGCTCTGGACCATAAACAAATCGTAAACAAATTTTACAATTATTGCATGTTCCCGTCGCCATGTTATAATAACTGCAGGAAAGCGTATCCCGCGCGATAATTGAGGATATCACATGAATGATAACCGGCAGCAGACCGAAGAAAATAAAAAGGGCATCAAGCAGTCCAAACTCTTCTGGGCAATCATATATGTACTCATTGCCGCCATGCTGCTGGGCGGTATCTATATGGTGGTGCGGGAGTACGTCTGGATTGACAACGGCTATGTAGCGCCGCCCACGCCTGCGCCCACGGTTGCGGCAACACCCGCCCCCAGCCTTGCGCCTTCGGGCACACCGCTCCCCACCCCTTCTCCCACGCCGTATGTAAAGAAAATCCCAGTACGTATTTTCTTTACGGGCTATAAGCGGCAGGCGGATGTTTTCCCGG
This sequence comes from Bacillota bacterium, assembly GCA_023435025.1. Classification (GTDB taxonomy): domain Bacteria; phylum Bacillota; class Clostridia; order Christensenellales; family CAG-138; genus JAEYLA01. The sequence continues at coordinate 8,141 of JAEYSE010000061.1, read as the reverse complement.
TCGGCATTACAGAAGACGGCGCTATGGGCACACGTGATTCCGCAAAGGATGCTGCGTGGGGCGAATACTGCCCCTCCCCCGGAGAGCCGGGTAACGCGATATTGAACGGGCATGTCAAGTGGGAGGGCGAACTTGGGACGTTCTCCATACTTAAGGAAATGAAGGTCGGTGACGAGGTCGTCATCGAGTTTGACGACGGAAGCTTCAAGTATTTTGAAGTAACCGACCTTGATAACTACCCGTATGATAATATGGCATCTGTGATGGACCTTGGCGGGGAAAGCCGCATGACGCTCATCACCTGTTTGGGAGATTATGACAGATCCATCGGCACCTCGCGCTCCCGCGTCGTGGCTGTATGTAAAGAGAAGGGCGTAGCCTCCGTTACCGCCGCGCCCAGCGGCAGCGAAGCGCCCGCCGCCATTGCAGATTAAGTTCTTGGACAAAAGCGGGATGCTATTGTAAAATTGTATCAGGCTTAAGGCTTACCTTTATGGTAAGCCTTTTTTGTTGCCGGATGGAGTGAATGCATGCCCACAGAGAAACCTCGCCTGGAGGATTTGCAGTACAAAGGCTTGTTTTTATACCAGCGGGGGGACCTCCCGCGCTTTACGCAGGATTCCGTGCTGCTTTCTTCGTTTGCCGATCTTTCCCCGGATGATACCGCGCTGGACCTTGGTGCGGGCACGGGAGCGGTGGCGCTTTTGACATACGCGCGCACCGGCGCGCAATTTGCCTGCCTGGAGCGGGAGCCTTCGCTGTGCGAGCTAATGCGGATGACCATGGATTATAACGCCCTGCCGTTTCCAGTATATGAAATGGATTGGTCGGAAGCGCCAAATAGATTGGGCAACGGAACGTTTACCGCAATCGTCTGCAATCCGCCCTATTTTGAAAAGGATCTGCAAAGCCCCAACGCCCAACGAGCTGCGGCGCGCGGCGGGGCAGACGCGCTGTCTGGCGCGGTCTCCTGCGCAAAGAAACTCTTAAAGCACGGCGGCAAATTCTATTTTTGCTACCCCGCCGAGAGATTGGCGGACGCATTCTTCCTGCTCCGTCAAAACGGTCTGGAACCAAAGCGGTTGCGGCTTGTGGCTTACAACAGTAAAAAACCGCCCTATCTCGCGCTGATACTCGCAAGAAAAGGCGGCAGGCCGGGCATGAAGGTGGAACATACGTTGCTGCTTGCGGATGAAAACGGCAACGACTCGGCGGAAAAACGCGCGATTTACCATATGGAATAAGGTACGCTTCTTTTCCCCCCACGAAAGATCGGTTGTGCATGCCGCAGGCATGCACATCAATCCTTGGAAAATACCCGAATGTACCATTCGGGTGCAAGAAGCAAAAGAAAGCGTAGTTTTATAGCGCTATACCTAAGAGATGGGATTCCCAAGGGACGTGCCCCTTGGGTGAGGTGCAGGGGCAAAGCCCCTGCAGAAAGTGAGGTCTCCCATGGAACAGTCAACCGGAACGCTGTACCTCTGCGCGACGCCCATCGGCAACCTGGAGGACGTGACGCTACGTGTGCTGCGCGTGTTGCAGGAGGCGGACAGCGTCTGGGCGGAGGACACGCGCCACACACTGGGGCTGTTAAACCACTATAACATCAAAAAGCCGCTCGTCAGCTGCCATGAACACAATGAGCGTGAGCGCGCAGCGGAACTGGTGCAGGAGTTGCGGCAGGGAAAAAACATCGCGTTTTGTTCGGACGCGGGCATGCCGGGGATTTCGGACCCGGGCGCCATGCTTCTTGCGGCTTGCGCAAAAGAGGGCCTGCCCGTAACGGTGCTGCCCGGCGCTTCGGCTGTGCCCACCGCTGCGGTACTGTCCGGCCTGTACGCGGAGCCGTTCATGTTCTACGGGTTTTTGCCGCGGGAGAAAAAGCCCCGCGCTGCTATACTGGAAAAGATTAAGGAGCAGGAAGGACTCGTTCTGTTATACGAAAGTCCGGTGCGCCTCCCCGCTACATTGAAGGATTTGCTAAACGTGCTAGGCGACCGCCCGGCGGCGGTGCTGCGGGAACTGACGAAAGTACACGAGGAAGCCGCGCGGGGGACGCTTTCCACGCTGTGCGCGCGTTTTGCGGAACCGCCGCGCGGAGAGTGCGTCATCGCAATACAGGGCGCAGAGCGTAAGAAGGAGGAAGGTGTTTCGGATGCTGCCCTGGATGGGGCGATTACGCGGCTGCTGCGGGAAGGGTTTTCTGTTCGGGATGCTTCCGCTGCCGCTGCAGCCATTTTGCAGGCACCAAAGAAACTTATCTATGCCCGCGCGCTTCAACTGAGTAGGGAAGAGGAGGAGTAGCATGGAACAGACAGCCTTCTTAGACCCGGTTTCTAGCCTTCGGGCGTATTTTGCCCGCAACCACATCCTGCTGTGCAATTTTAACGCGTACCTCCCCTCGCTCAATGACGCGGGCGGTGACTGGAACACCATTATTTCTTTAATTGAAACGCGGGAGGCCGTGTATTCCAAGGCCTACCGCAAACGGACGACCTATCTTTCCCCCATACTCTACGCCATGCTCAAACCTTACAAGCAGCGGCTTAACAAAATGCCCGGGGAAAGCCGCCGCATTTACGACTTTCTCGCTGCTTGCGGGCCCAAAAGCACGCAGGAAATCAAGAATGCGCTGCTGCTTTCCGGAAAGTCTTTTACCGCCGCGTTTGACCCGCTTCTATCCGAGCTTCTTGTCACCGCCATGGAGCGGGACCGCACCATGAATGAAACATGGTCCTCTTTCCTGTGGGGAACATATACACAGTGGGAAGATACATTACCCCATCCCTTACCACGGGTGGAAGCGACGGAAGCAAATTTGCTTGCGCTGTTATCGCACTTAATGCCGCAAAAAGAAATCGCCGCGTTGATGAAATAGATTGCCTCTGGCGGTCAACGCCCCAATTTCTTGCGTTCTAATGACGCATAGCGTAAAATAAAACAACTGTAGCATCAAACCTTTTTGGAGGATCATATATGAACAGGGCAATCGTCACCGTATTGGGGCGCGACCGCGTTGGCATTATCGCAAGCGTCAGCAACCGCCTGAGCGAGCTTTCCATCAACATTCTGGACATTACGCAGACAGTCATGGACGAAGACATATTCGTCATGCTTATGCTTGTGGACATGTCCGAGGCAAAGCATTCTTTCCATGAAGTGAAGGAAAACCTGAACCTTTTGGGTTCGGCGCAGCATATCTCCATCCGCATCCAGAGCGAAGAGATATTTGACGCCATGCACAAGGTGTAAGGAGCGCACGCATGGCCATGATGAACGCCAACGAAATACTCGAAACCATCCGCATGATCGACCGGGAGAACCTGGATATCCGCACAATCACAATGGGCATTTCTCTGCTTTCCTGCGCGTGTGATGATATGGATATTCTCTGCACCCGCATTTACGACCATATCTGCCACTCTGCACATGATCTTGTGCGGGTGGGTAAAGAAATTGAAGAGCGCTACGGTATCCCCATCGTCAACAAGCGCGTTTCCGTTACGCCAATCTCGCTGGTGGCGGCGGGAACAAAGGCTAAGGATTACGTGCCCATCGCCCGCGCCATGGACAAAGCAGCAAAGACGCTGGGCATTGATTTTATCGGCGGGTTTTCCGCATTGGTCCATAAAGGCGCCACCATAAGCGATGAAGCGCTCATTGCGAGCATCCCTGAAGCCCTCAGTATTACGGATTTCGTATGCTCCAGCGTCAACGTCGGTACCACGCGTGCGGGTATCAACATGAATGCCGTTGCGCAAATGGGCCGTGTCATCAAAGCCGCTGCCGAACTCACCCGTGAAAAGGACGGGCTGGGGGCCGCCAAGCTTGTGGCCTTCTGCAACGCCGTGGAGGACAACCCCTTTATGGCGGGTGCATTCCATGGCGCGGGCGAGCCGGACTGCGTGATTAACGTAGGCGTTTCCGGCCCCGGCGTTGTGAAAAGCGCGCTCACCCGCGTAAAGGGCGAGCCGTTTGATGTCGTAGCGGAAACCATCAAAAAGACGGCCTTCCGCATCACCCGCGTGGGGCAGCTTGTAGCGCAGGAAGCGTCAAGAAGGCTGAACGTTCCCTTTGGTATTGTGGATCTCTCTCTTGCCCCCACCCCGGCTATAGGCGATTCGGTAGCGCATATCCTCACCGAAATGGGCCTTGAATACGCCGGCGCGCCCGGCACCACCGCCGCGCTTGCGCTTTTGAACGACGCCGTGAAAAAAGGCGGCGTCATGGCCTCCGGCCACGTAGGCGGGCTTTCTGGCGCGTTTATTCCGGTGAGTGAAGACGCGGGCATGATAGAGGCCGCGGCGATCTGCGCATTAACGTTGGAGAAACTTGAGGCAATGACCTGCGTATGCTCCGTCGGCCTTGATATGATCGCCATCCCCGGCGATACCCCTGCCGAAACCATATCCGGTATATTAGCGGACGAAGCCGCCATCGGCATGGTCAACAACAAGACCACCGCCGTGCGCATCATCCCGGCCCCCGGCAAACAAGCGGGCGAGTTCGTGGAGTTCGGGGGGTTACTGGGCCGCGCGCCGGTGATGGATGTGAACCGGTATTCCTGCAACGCGTTTATCGCGCGCGGCGGGCGCATTCCCGCGCCGATCCATAGTTTGAAGAACTAGACGGATACGGAATGGAGGTTCTGCCTCCAAACCACCGTTTAGGGCCGTAACGGCCCTAAAAACCCATTAGGAAACGCCTTATTGGGCGATTCCTAGAGAAGGGATTCCAAAGGGACGTGTCCCTTTGGTGGGAGCTCGAGGGCAACGCCCTCTAAAAAGAATCCGAAGATTCAGGAGCCACATATGTCCATCCCCGATACCATTTTTGCCCCCGCCACGCCGATCGGCGGCGCGATCTGCATGCTGCGCGTCAGCGGCTCGAAAAGCGACGCGGCGCTTTTTGCGCTTTCAGAAAAAAATCTCTCCGATCATCCGCGCCGCATGACGCGGGTACGGCTAACCCAGAATGGGCGGCAGTTGGATGATGCCATGGCGGTTTTCTACCCTGCGCCCAACAGTTATACCGGCGAGGATATGGCGGAAGTGTTCTGCCACGGTGGCCCCGCCGTGGTGCGTGCGGTGCAGAACGCGCTGCTCTCGTTGGGGTTACGCCCGGCCGAGCCGGGGGAGTTCACGCGCCGTGCGTTTCTAAATGGCAAAATGGACCTGGTGGAAGCGGAAGCGGTGATGGACTTGATACAGTCCACCGCCGAGCGCGCTGCGGATGCCGCCATGGAACAGCTCCAGGGCAGGTTGAGCCGCGAAATAGCTTCCGTGGAAACACTACTCACGGAAGCGCTTTCCGGCGTCAGTGCTGCCATCGATTATCCGGAGGAACTGGAGGAGGACGTGTTTTCCACGCTGCCGGAGCAGCTTCAAGCGGCGGAAGATGCTTTGTCCACACTCATTGCGCAGGGGAAGACCGGGCGCGTGCTGCGCGAAGGGCTGCGCGTTGCGCTTATCGGCCGGCCGAACGCCGGAAAATCCAGCCTGATGAATGCACTGCTGGGCTATCCCCGTGCCATCGTCACACCGCAGGCAGGCACCACGAGGGACGTGCTGGAGGAACAGCTTTCACTGGACGGCATCCCCGTCCGCCTGTTTGATACCGCCGGGCTGCGGGAGACCGAGGATGAGGCGGAGCGCGAGGGCGTTTCGCGTGCTTTGCATGCCATGCAGAGGGCGGACATTGCGCTACTGCTGCTGGACGGTTCCACGCCGCTTGCCCCGCAGGATATGGCATTGGTTGAGCAAACGCGGAATGCAAAGTGTATTTTGCTGCAAACAAAGGCCGATCTGCCCGCCGCTTGGGAGTTGCATGCACTTTTTGAGGGAAAAGAAACGCTGAAGGTCAGCGCAAAAACGGGTGAGGGACTGGACGCGCTTACGGACGCTATCCGCCTTGCGGCGGGGCCTGTCTCCGGCGCGTATGTCACAAACGCCCGGCATGTGGGCGCACTGGAGGAAGCGCTTGGCTTTCTCCGCTCCGCAAAGTTCGCGCCGGAGCCGGATTGTATGGCCACGGATATCCGTGGGGCGCTCATTTCCCTTGGCGCCATTACCGGAAGCGTTGTGGATGAAACGGTAATCAACCGCATATTTGAGCGGTTTTGCGTGGGAAAATAATTGCCGAACACGCAAGTGGTCGCTTATACTCATAAAAAAGCCGCACAGGGCATTGTGCAAAGGAGACCCGATATGCATCATGAAAAATCAGCCATTGACGCGCTGCTTCAGCGCCGCAGCGTCCGATCCTTTACCAAAGAGCCCATAACCGAGGAGCAAATCCAGGCCATTTTACGCGCGGGCATGTACGCCCCTTCTGCGCACAACAAGCGCACATGGGAGATCATCACAGTCACGTCCCGCGAAAAGCTCGATGCGCTGGCCCCTCTGAGCAAGTGGTGGGCCATGCTCAAAGAAGCTACGCTGTGCATCGTCTGCTGCGGCTACGCTCCCGGCATTAAGACCGAGGATGAAGAGTTCCTGGTGCAGAACAGTGTTGCGGCCACGGAAAATATGCTCATTTGCATTGACGCTTTGGGTCTGGGCGGCGTGTGGCTGGGCATACACCCCAAACGGCCCAATTACGCGGACGTGAAAGCGCTGCTGGGCATTCCGGAAGGCGTCCGCGTGGTCAGCCTGATTGCGGTGGGGCATCCAAACGTCCCCCTCGTACCGCGTGCGCACCCTGTGGAACGCTTTGAGGAACATAAGTGGCATAAAGAAAAGTGGTAAAAACAGGCTCCGTTGATGCAACGGAGCCTTTCATCATGTGCCAAGGCACTATTTCTTTTTCTTCTGCGGGGTGCCGCGCGCGAGTTTCACCGCATCGAATGCGCCGTTCGCGGCGAGGCTTACGACTACTGCGTTAATCAGGCACAGCGCGCCGCTATTTAACGTTAGTCCCGTTGTAAACGCCGTGGACAATAGCAGTAGAAGAAAGGCGACAAGGTAGCTGAATACGCGTGTGGGGAGCTTTTCAATCAGCGGGATTCCCTTTAATAGTTGGGTGATGAGCGTTGTGGCAAGTGTAGCACCGGAATAGGTTGCCAGCATGCTCCATGAAAAAAACTCTTCCATAGCGCCCTCCTTTTTAATTCACACTATGAAAAGGAGAGGCCGTATATGACCCATTCCGCGGTCTTACGCCACGCTAATCCGCTCTTTCTAAATAGGTTTGTATGCACCAGCCGCGCAGCATAGGGGATGCTTCGTGGGGGATGATCTCCATCCAATTGCCCTGGCGGGCAAGTACAATGCAGCGCTCGTCTTTGCTGATCCGGCCGATACTTTCATGTTGCGTACCCGCACCGACGCGGATGTTTACAAACGTGTCGCCCGCATAGCGGTAGAGCGCCGGAAGCTTGGGCTCCGGCTCGGGAGCGATTCCTGCAAGCCTTGCGCGGAATGCGCCCATATCCATGCTGGGGCAGGCTGTAGGGTAGGTTCCCCCGCCTGCCACTGGAATTTCCCCGTGGCCGAGCACCTGCGAAGAAGAAAGGCTGTATTTCTCCATAACGTCTTTTGTCAGGCGCAGAGCGGCGTCCAGTTGCGGCTCTGTGGGCAATCCCGGTTTTCGCATATCGCCGATCAAAGTAATGGAAACCGAGCGGTCCGCAGCGCCTATTCCGCTTTCATTCGTTGTATTGCTGTTTTTGACCGCGCCGTGCTTGTAGAGTAACCCCCGCCCGTCAAATACGATACCCTGTGAGTTTACGCCGAAGGAATATTCTATCCCCTTCCAACCGTTTTGCGTAATCCGCCGGTTATGCAGCGCCCGCCATTTTTCCGGCGTATCAAAGTCGCCCACCGTATGGTGGATCTGCACATGGTCGGTCAGCCGCCTCTCTGTGCGGCCCTTTGGCCAGGTTAGGCCGACGTCCGTAACATATTCAAACATACGTACTCCTATTCATTCTGTTGTGGCTTTACACTGGAAGTTCATCCGCAGGAAAAGCCTCTTTTGTATGATATGTCTTTTACGGCGTCCGGGGTGCGGAGGACGGGAGGTTAAAACCCTTCTAACACCACCTCGCGCAATGTGTACGGGGTGCCGAGACTTTCGAAAAAAATCCCGGGGGTCGGGGGGCGCGGCCCCCCGCCCGTACAACCCCCGCCGGCCCCATG
>JAEYSE010000025.1 GCA_023435025.1 Bacillota bacterium | reverse complement strand
GCTGCCGCTTTGGGAAATGGACGGAATAAATCGCATCTGTTAGAAAGACGCCCCTCTTCCACAAAATAGACACTGTGCTCATCTTCATCCGATATGGCATCAGGTTATTCAGAACCAACTTCTATACAGGAGGGATCATATGGATGTGATAGAAATCAAAAGCCTTACCAAGTCCTACGGGAAGACACAGGCGCTTCGCGGCATCGATCTTTCCGTAAAGGAGGGAGAGGTGCACGGGTTTATCGGCATGAACGGCGCAGGAAAATCAACGACCATACGTATCCTGATGGGCATGCTCAAAAAGGACGGCGGAGAGGTTTCGGTATTAAATCGCGATCCGTTTGCGGACTGTGTGGAGCTACACAAGCGCATCGCGTATGTGCCCAGTGAGATCAACCCTGGCCCAATTTGAGCGGCGGCGAAGTGATTGACCTTCTTGCTCGCATGCGCACTAAGAAAGTCGATGCTAAGCGGCGGGTTGAATTGATGGAGCGGTTCCAGTTTGACCCAAGCAAAAAGTGCCGCAGCTATTCAAAGGGAAACCGCCAGAAAGTCGGGTTGATCGCGGCGCTTGTTTCGGATGTGGAACTATATTTATTCGACGAACCGACCTCCGGCCTTGACCCGCTGATGGAGGCCACCTTCCAGCAATGCGTGCGGGAACTCGCGGCGGCGGGTAAGACGGTGTTCCTTTCAAGCCATATTTTAGCCGAAGTCGAAAAGCTCTGCGACCGCGTCACCATAATCAAAGAAGGAACTATTGTGGAATCCGGCAGATTACGTGACCTGCAGCAGTTTTCCAGACTCATAGTGCGCGCAGAGTGCGCGCGTCCATTGGACGGGATACAACTGCCCGAAGTTTACGGGCTAAAGCGCGGCGGGAACTTCATCAGCTTCAGCGTCAGCCCGGTTAACCTGAACGCAGCGCTGGCGGAATTGACGAAATTTGAGATGTCTTTGCTTCATTGTGCGCCTCCCGAGCTGGAGGATCTTTTCTTGCATTACTATGCAATGGGCGGTGACGCGAAATGAAGGCAGGCGCGTATACCGCAACAGGCAGGCTTTTGAAGCTGTATCTTCGCGGCAGCAGGGTAATTACTCTATTCCTCATTCTGCTGCCGTTCCTGTTTGCCTATTCGGCCGCAAAGTCCAACATGGCGCTGCTGCAGACGCCCGAACAGCTTAATTCCTATATTGCGGAAAACCAGGGGAACGTGCTGCTGGGCTCCATTGCAGCAAATACCGTGGCGGGCGTAACGGTCTGGAGAATCCGGCTCTCTACTGCGATCATCGCATCCATACTGAGCATTGTTTTGGTGTTGAATCATACGCGAAAGGATGAGGAGCAGGGCAGGCTGGAGCTTCTTCGCGCCGGAGCCATAGGTAGTAAGGCTCCTCTGACCGCCGCGTTAATGAAAGCATTCGGCGCGAACATATTGGGAGGCCTCGCTATGGCGTTGGGGTTTCTCGCGGCCGGTTTCTCCGTGGCAGGTTCGTTTGCAGCCGGATTCTCCACCGCGCTAGCGAACTGCGCGTTTGCGGTACTGGCCGCAATCGCCGCGCAAATCGCCCCCAATGCGCGGCTTGCCCGCGGATTGTCTCTGGGGGTTATGGCATTTCTTATCATCGTGTCAGCCATAGCAAACTCTTTTGAAAATGAAACGCTGCTGCTATTTACGCCATTTGGGTGGTGCGCCTACGCGCGGCCCTATGCGGGCGAAAACTTCCTGCTGTTCCCGTTTGCCGTAGTCTTTATCGCACTGTTGATCTATACCGCATATGCTTTATCCGGCAAACGGGACATGGGCGGCAGCTATATCAGCGAGCGAAGGGGCAGGGCGCAGGCGGACAAGTGCTTCAAAAACACGTGGACGCTTGCCTGGAGGCTGCAAAAAGGCATGCTGTTGGTATGGGTCGCCACGTATGCGCTGATGGGCACCATTATCGCCTCACTTGCGCCAAGCATCAGCAATATGCTCAGCGGTACATCGTTTTTGCCGGAGTTATCCAAGGCCCTGGGTGGGCCCGGAAGCGCTTTTTTAGCAATACTTAGCTACATCTTGACTCAGGTGCTCACCGCGTACGCCATCATGGCGATTTTGCGCATGCGGGACGAAGAAACAGCCGCCCGCACCGAACTGGTTTTGTCTGCTTCAGCATCCCGCATCCGGTACGCATTGGGCCATATATGCGTCGCTTTTTTAGGGAGCGCCGCCGCCCTGTTCGTGTTTGGCGCAACCGCCGGTAACCTGGCCTCCAGCATGGCACGTCTGCCTGCAATATGGATTATTGCATCCGCTTCGGTATTCCTATATGGAATCTTGCCCCGCGCGGCAGCTCCAGTGAGCTGGGGGCTGTTTGGCGGGCTCCTGTTGCTGGAGTTCTTATGGGAAATGCGGCTGGTGGGAAATACGATATTTGCGCTCTCCCCGTTTTCCTGGGTTTACCCCGGAATATCTGTAACGTTCCTGCCCGTATTTGTGATGACATCCTTGAGTGTCATACTTTTGGTCCTGGGAGTAACGCTCTTCTCCCGACGGGATCTTGTGGGGGAATGACGGGGTAAATACCCGAACATGCAATTCCTTATCAGTAAAGGCTTCGCAATCCAGCGCAAGCCTTTGTTATACTTGAAACTGCCTGAGTATTCCGGCGGCCTGTCATCCAATATCCGATAGGATTGTTCTATGAATTCATCATATTCCTGAATGCCTCGTTTTTTTGTCAGATCCATAAGAAAAAAGCCTTCGATCAAAAAAAGATCGAAGGCTCTGTATCCGTGTTCGCTATGCCGTTACAGTTCAAACTGTCTTGCAATCACCGCAAGGGCCGTGGAGACGTCGCTGTTCTTGATGCAGCAGGCAATCTTTGTTTCGCTTGTGGTCACAAGCTCGATACTGACGTTC
>JAEYSE010000007.1 GCA_023435025.1 Bacillota bacterium | reverse complement strand
TATGACCGCCGTCGACCATGGCCTGTATCCGCTCGTCTAATTCGGCGCCCTTGAGGAACTGGGAAGGATCTCCAAGATCGCCACGGCCAGCGTATATGATGTAGAATATCCCGTCTTCGAGCGCAAGAGAAGCCTTTGCAAGCACGTCACGTTCGGCATATTCGTTGACAAAGCGGTTGCCCTGGCCATCAATCCAAATCTGCGCCGCCGCGTCGCCCCAGATGCCGTCCGTCATCGTGCCCTTCGTGGGAGAGGAGGAGGGCATCATCTGCGCAATCTCCATCCCGGTAAGATCGGCGCCTATGGCTTCGGCCATCACAATGCCATCGCCCTCGTTGGTGCCAAGGTTGGTCGACAGCGTATGGTCAGAAAGGTCTTCGCCCCAGTATTTGTCATATTGTTTTACCATGGCCGCATTTGCCGCGTAACCACCCGTGGCAAGCACGACACCCTTTGAGGTATTGATGGTGATCTTGGTTCCATCTACCTGCTCTGCCTTCGCGCCCACTACTTTTCCGTTCGCGTCTACCAGAAGTTCCGTGCCGCGGGTCTCCATATAAATGGTCACGCCGTTATCTTTTGCGACCTTTTCCATTTCGGGAATACGATCGGCTCCAGACATAAAGCTGTGCGTGCGCGGCCACATTGCGCCAAGCACGGTGCTAAGGCCTTTACCGCCGTTTTCCTGCGTCGCCTTGCCGTACACAGCGCCAAGGCCAATTTCGCTCATCCACTCAAACGAGGGCAGCGCCTGCTCGGCAAGCACTCTTGCCAGCTTGATGTCGGAGGCGATCCAGCTTCCGTCGCTCAGCTGCCTTAAGCCGCCAATGTAGATCTGCCACATGTGCATGGCAACGGAGTCAAAGCCGGGCATATCCTCGCCCACGGTCTTGCCCTTGTTGGCTGCATAGAAATCGTTGATATCCTTCTTGACTTGCGCAAGAACCTCTTTCCATTCCGGGAACTGTTCCAGCTTAAGCGCCGGGTCGCTTTCGTCCATTGCAAGATAGCTGTCCATGGTATCCTTTTGGGCCTTTGTCAGCTTCATGAGCGCCTGGGCCTCGGGATCTACCGCGTTGTAAGCGGCGCCCGCTACCAGTGTGTTGCCGCCAAGCACGGAGCCCTTCTCAATCAGAATGACATTTGCGCCCTGCTGCGCTGCGGTAATCGCCGCGGACAGGCCTGCGCCGCCGCCGCCCATGACCAGAACGTCCGTATCCCATGTCTCATCGGGCTTCGGCGCGGCCGTATATTGGTTTGCCTTTAGCGCATCCACGTCAAGCCCCGCTTTTTCCGCTGCATCCGTAACCGCGTTTATAATGCCAAAGCTGGAGAGCGTCGCGCCCGTAACGGTATCCACGCTGAGAGTCTGATGCTCTACAATCTGCGCGGGAATGCGTTCTTGGGCCACGGCCGTAATGTTCGCCGTTTCAGTATACGTGACGTATTCAATCCCCGTAATGACGCCCTTTTCCACGGTCACATTCACGATGATAGGGCCCTGCATGCCATAGCCCTCGCCTTCAAATGTGCCGGAAATGTCCGCTGTGGGGGCTGCCGTTTCCGCCGGAGTCGGCGCAGCGGTAGGCTCCACCGCTGCAGGCTGCTGCGCGCAGCCCGCGCCCAATGTCAGCGTCATCAGCAGAGCCAACGCAAACGCCAACAGTCTTGTCTTCTTCTTCATTTTCATCCTCCTGTTTTAATGTGAAATTCTTGACAATAGACAGAATACACTTTACAACCGTTTTAAAGTCAAGTACCATAATTGTGTTTCCTGTAACAATCTTGTTGAAAAATTAGCAAGCCGGTTTTCCTGGCCCTGCCCCGCCCGTAGGAGGACGCCCATGAGGGAATACAACATCAGTGAAGTCGCAAAAATGTTCGGCATCTCCAGCGAGTCGCTGCGCAACTATGAACGAAAGGGGTTAATCGCTCCGTTGCGCGGGGAAAACGGATACCGCACCTATACAAAACCGGATATTTATTTGTTGTCAGGCATACGATTTTTGCGCAACGCAGGTTTTTCTCTTGAGGATGTTGAAAAACTGTGCCGGGCGACATATGACGAAGGGCTCGCCATCCGGCGAACCCGCTGCCAAGAACTGGAAAAAGAGATCGAATATCTTACATGCAAATTGCAGGCCATGCGCACGGAATATGACGATTTCGAGTCTTTGAAGAGTTGCGATAGTATTGCGCGCACGATAAGCCCCGCCATGCTGCGGTTAAACAACCAGGTCAATGATTCCTTTCTCATTGATGACGCCAGCATCCTAGAATGGGTTGAGCACATGCCCATTGTGCGGATTTCCCCAGCATTCAGCAAAGAAGCCGTTTTGAGCGGACGGGACGAGGTACGCTTCGGATATGCGGTTCCGCTGGAGCTTGCCCGGCCTCTCAAACTTGATCGTACGCCCGGCGCCGAAATCAAGAAGCCGCAGGAATGCCTGACGACTGTTATTTGCAGCAGGGGGGAGCGCTACCTAAGTTCGTGCATGCTAAAACATGTTCTGCAGTCCTGCCGTGATCAGAGCCTGACACTTACGGAGGATGTATGGGGGATCACGATCGGCACACATACGGAGGACGGGCAGATTATCCGATGCCATCGGCTCTATTTCCCGGTTGGCCCTGTCTGAAAACCCGCCACCTATTAAAAGAAAAGGTTGAAAAAGCACCCACAAGGGGTGCTTTGCGTGTATGACTTATAGTTTCACGTAGTTGCGCTCAGCTTCGGCCACCACGCCGCATAATAAGCGTGCTTCCCGTTTTCATCCTAGGAACAGCTTGGGGACGCCTCGCCATGGTCCACATGCCCCCCATTTCGTCCATGGCGAAATATCGGCTGTTGCTCCACCACATAAAATTCCCGTTTTCTTGCAGGTAGCCCGCTTTATTCCTGCATGTTGCGCGCCGGGTAGTCACATAGCTATGTGGTTAAGGCATAAATTGCAGCATAGCATTGACGCTGTTTGCTCAATGCCGCTATACTATAAGAAGTCTAGCGAAACCTCGCGTTTCTTGAAAAAAGAACGCGGTTGGAGAATGTATCATGCAACTAAGTAAAGCGGTTCTGTCCATGCGGGAGGAGTGCACCCGGGTCCGGCGTGACCTGCACCGCATGCCCGAAACCGCATTTGAAGAATATCAGACACAGGCGTACGTGCTTCACTATTTGGAAACGCTGCGGCCCGACACGCTTTTAAAGCTTGCGGGCACCGGCGTAAAAGCCGTGTTTTACGCTAAAAACGCCAGGGAGACCATAGCGTTCCGCGCGGATATGGACGGGCTTCCCATTGAAGAATGGACGAACGTGCCCTACGCCTCCGCAACCCAGGGCAAAATGCACGCCTGCGGGCATGACGGGCATGTGACAGTCGCGCTGCTGCTTGCAAAGCTTGTAAACGAGCACCGGGACCGGCTGACCGTAAACGTGGTATTATTGTTCCAGCCGGGCGAGGAAGGCGGCGGCGGTGCGCGGAAAATGATTGAAGATGGCGCGCTGCATGACCCGCGTGTGGACCGCATCTATGCGCTGCACGTGTTTCCAGAACTGCGCATCGGCCAGCTTGGCGTACGGCGCGGCACATTCATGGCGCAGTCCTGCGGGTTTGACCTGACTGTATACGGCAAAAGCGCCCACGGCGCAAGCCCGGATAAGGGGATAGACGCGGTTGTGGCTGCGGCGGAGCTCATTACCATGCTGCAAACCGTGGTTTCTCGCTCCACCAGCCCCGACGAGCCGATTGTGCTTACCATAGGCAAGATTCACGGCGGAGAGGCCCGGAACATCATATGCGACAAAGTCGTGATGTCCGGGACGTTGCGCACGTTTTCCAACGAAATGCGCGAACAGGTGATGGAGCGCATTGGGAAAATACTGGCGGGCTTTGAAGTCGCCACCGGCATCACCACAGAGTTTAAAGAGGTGCAGCTCTATTACAGCGTGGAAAACCCAGTGGATATGACGGAGGAGTTTCAACTCCTTATGAAATCGGACGTGAAGCCCATGTCGCATTTGATGATCGGCGAGGATTTTTCGTTTTACCAGCAGGAAATACCCGGCCTGTTCTTCTTTGTGGGCGTAGCGGAATACAGCGGCTTCCCGCCGCTGCATAGCCCGCATTTTAACTTTAACGAGGAAGCGCTTTTATACGGCCTGGAAGCCTATTGCAGGATGCTGGGGATTTCCAAAGAGTTAAGTTAAGATAGCGTTTCGCCAGATATCATATCGCCAAGAGCAACAGGCATGGCATCGAGTAACTCCGCGTCCTCTTTTTCGTGCGAGACAAGCACGATTAAGGGCGCGGCGTTTTTAATATGCGCGGCAATGCGCCCCCTCAATTCTTTATCAAGCCCGTTGAAGGGTTCGTCCAGCAGCAGCAAGTCCCCGCCATACGCCAAAGCCCGCGCAAGCGCAAGCCGCCGCTGCATGCCGCCGGAAAGCTCGCTTGGGTAGCTATGTGCAACGTCCCGAAGCTCCATACGGGAAAGCCAGGAGAGCGCCAGCTTTTCGCTCTCTTCGTCTGTTTTTAACACGCACCGGACGTTTTCAAGCGCCGTGCACCAGGGCAGCAGCCGGTCTTCCTGAAACGCCATGCTTACCCGCAGGCCGTCAAGCCCTTCGATTTTACCGGAATATGGCCGGTTTAGCCCCGCCAGCACGCGCAGCAGCAGCGTCTTGCCGCAGCCGGAAGGGCCCGTGACCTGTATGACGCCATGCTCGGTGAATGTAAAGGAGAGCCGGTTCAATACCGTTTGAGAATCATACCCCGCAGTGACGTTCACAAGCCGGATGCTCATACACTTTTGCCCTCCCCCCGCTGTTTGCGCAAGCGCCGGAAGAAAAGAAGCAGCAGCCTCTCAAACAGTACGGAAAGCGCAACCATCACCGCAGTCCACGCGAACATGTCCGGAATTTCCAAGTAGCTTTTGCTCTCCACCAGATGCTTGCCAATCGAATTTGCCGTGCGTGCGATAACTTCCGCGGCCACCCCCGCCTTCCACGCGAACCCAAGCCCAGTGGCGCACGCTGCAAGCAAGCCCGGCAGCACGGAAGGAAAATACACGAGCCGCAGCGTTTTCAGCTTCCCGAAACGGAACAGCTGTGCCATTTCCAACAGGTTTTGGTCGGTCGCGCGAATACCCTCCTGTACGTTTGTCCAGGTGAGCGGCAGCACCATCACAAACGCCGCGAATACGGAGACCATCTGCTCAGGCAGCCAAAGCACCATCAACAGCGCGAACGTCGCGACGGGCGTCGCCTTCATAACGCTGCGGATGGGCCGGAGCAAAATATCAAGCGGCTCCGAGCCCGCCGTCAGCACACCAAGCAAAGCTCCCGCCACAACAGAAAGCGCGTACCCCGCCAGAATGCGGAAAACACTGTACAATGTACTGCGCCAGAACTCTGCCTTCTGCATCAGCCGCAACAGGCTTTCCAATGTGGCAAGCGGCGAGGGCAGCAGCAGAGCGGAGTTTACGACCATACTGGCAATTTGCCATATAAGCAGCCAAAATAATGCTATGCCTATGCCACGCAACAGCTTCTTCATGCGCGCACCACCCCGTAGAAAACGGATCTTCTTTTCTTTTGCAAAAGGAAAGAAGCGAAAGAAAACCCAAGCTTGAGGCAGGAAGCGTTATTTTTACGGTACATAATAGAAATCATCCCCGGGCAGCTTGCCGCCCACGCTCTTGGGGTCGGCGTCAAAAAGGACCTGGAGCATGTTTTGGGCGCTTGCCTTCATATCCGCTCCCGTGATACACACAATGTTGCAGTTGGGGATAGCGGCTTTGGCCGCGGCTGCGCTGGGAAGTATACCGTATGCTTCAATCAGGGCGGCCGCCTCGTCCGTCTTTTCATTTGTAAAGGCTGTGGAGGCCGCGTATTCTTCAAGGAATGCCGCAACGGTTTCGGGCTGCTGCTCCACTACTTCTGCGCGCGCCACGATGCAACCCTGCACAAGCGGAATGCCTCCGGAAACCTTGTTCCACTCCTCGCTAATATCAAGCGCTATTCTCAGATCCTTATTTTTCATCAAAGACATCGTTACGTTCGGCTCGGGCAGCATGGCCACATTTACCTCCCCTACGCCGGAAGCAAGTAAAGCCGCGAGCTCCGCGTGTTCAGCCATATAGCTCATTTCCACTTTGCCCTGTATGCCGTTTTTCTCCAGCAGGTAGTTTAACACAAACTCCGGCGTGGCACCCTGTCCGGTGGCGTATAGCTTGGCATTTGCCAAATCCGCCACGCTGTGTATGGTGTTGCCGTTTTCAAGGATATAGAGCACGCCCAGCGTATTGACGGCAATAATTTTCACCTTGCCCTCGGTCTTATTGTAGAGCGCCGCTGCGAGGTTAATGGGCGCCGCTGCGATATCCGCCTCCCCCGTTATGAGCTTGCCGCTGATTTCATCCGGCGTTGCGGCGAGCGTTGCGGTATAATCCACCGCCGTCTGCCCCTGTTCATCGGCCTGCATCAGCTGCACCATGCCCATCCCGGTCGGCCCTTTGAGAGCGACGATGCTGAGCTTCTCCTTTTCCGGCGCAGACGTAAGATCGGTCGCGGGCGTGGCTGCCGCGGGTCTTTTTGCCGTTTCGGGCGAAGCGGTCGGGGCTTCCGCCGTGGACACGGCGCAGCCGGTGAACAGCATGGCCGCTAAAAATCCCGCCAGCATGATATTCAAAAACCTGTTCTTTTTCATATCGGTTCCTCCCAACGTGATTGGAATTGGATCATACGTAATCAAACTGCCCTTCCCGTATACCCTGCAACGTAATGCGGCGCTTATCCCGGCAGATGCGGCCTTCCTGTTCCAGCCTGTTGAGCGCCCGGTACAGCGACGCCCTGCTCATGCCCAAGGATTGCGAAAGAGATGTCATCCCTTGTGTGAGCCCTCCGTCCTCCGCGTGCTGTGCCAGGTATAGCAGTACCCGTTCCTCCGCAGAGGGGCAGATTAAGCCTTCAATCCGGTCGTTGAGAAAATGTACCCTTCCCGTCAGATACCGAATATAGTTTTCCGTCAGCAGGAAATTCTTTTGCATCATGCGCCGCAGCACGCTTTCGGGTATGGCAAGCGTTTCCGCATTCTTTTTTGCGATGACTCTGGTTGGGAACGGATGGTGCTCGTCTTCCACAAACAGGGACGCGAGGCCGAACAAAGCGCCCGCCGAAAGCTCGTTCATGCGCAGCATGCCTTCCCCGGCCCGCTTTTCAACTACAGCGCGGCCCTTTAACAAGAGCATAAGCGAAGGGGTGCCACATTCGGGGGAGAGTATCGTCTCCCCAGCCGCATAGCGGCGGTTGGCAAGCCCGGGTTCAGACAGCAAGGCTTCAATCTCTCCCTGAGAGAACCCCTGAAACAAAAAGCAGCCAAAGAGTTGCCCTGCAATTCGCGTGCGCTTTGCTTTTGAGAGCGGTTTTGTCTCTTCCATTTCAATTTACCCCGCATTTTTGTATCAGATAATACATTTACAAAACCATTTTATGATGCGCATGCTAAATTGTCAATAATTTATCAATAAATTTATCGCATAAAAAATGCCCTCCACAATGGATGGGGGGCCGAAGCCTGCCTGTCTGCAGATAATCGAGGAACAAGCCCGATGAAGCCCTCGGCGGGGTACGCCTCGTGCACTAGGCCTGCGGGCCTTTGCAAGGAAGTACCACGACTGATCGGAAGCGGGACAGCCATCGCAATTTATGAACTATGGGAGATATGGGGACAAAGCCTCCGCAAAACATCCTACTTATTTATTGCTCATCATACTGCGCGCGAGGCCCGCCAATGTATTTGGGGCGCGTGCGCGCCATTGTAAGACCCGCTTCGCCTATGCGCCGGTGCTGCGTATGTACGGGCACCACAACCGGATGAAGATGCATGCCGATAAAAGTCCCACCGATATCCATGCCTGCAGAAGCGCGGCCTTTGATATCCTCTACCATGACAGGGTCAGAGAACCTCGATAGCGCCTCCACTGCAAACGCGCCGCCCGCGCGCAGCCACGGCCGCACCCAGACATGCGTGAGGTCGTACTTTACCATAGCCTCCCGCTCCACCACAAGGGCGCGGTTTAGATGCTCGCAGCACTGCACGGCAAGGTACAGCCCATGGGCCTTGATTTCGGGCAGCACTGCATCCATGATGTCGGATGCGATTTCTGAACTCGACTGCGAGCCAATCATATGCCCGCCCACCTCGCTGGTGGAGCAACCAATAACAAAGAGGTCGCCCTCATGAAGCTCCGCCACCGCAAACAAATCATGAAGCGCGTCGCGCACCTGGTTTACAATATTCTCTAACCCCATATTTTCCTCAATATCCGGCCCAAAAGCCAACTGATTGCATCTATTTAATACCCAGAAGCGGCTTATTGCAACCCGTCCTTCGGCATGGTAATTATATCCCCCCGTGCCCTGCGAAGTCAACTTGTGAGGCAAATGCGAAACGCAGCGGGCAGCGCGTGGCTGCTTTCCTCCTGCGCCCACTCCCAGCCTTCGGGGAGCGCAGGAAGGTCGACAGGCAGCGCGTACACGCGCATATCCCACTCCACATGCGTGAATATGTGGCGCTTAGAGTACCGCTTGATCTCCCCGGTTGGAATAGCACTCCAGTGCGAAAGCTGTGCTGTGAGCGCATCGCCCTCCATATTCCCTGGGCAATTGGGAAGCTCCCAAAGCCCCGCAAGAAGCCCGGTATCGGACCGTCTGCGCACCGCAAAGCAGCCGCCCTGACGGAGCACGAACACCGTGCATTGCTCCTTCCGGCGCGGCGCTTTCTTTTCCTTTACGGGCAGCTTGGATGCCCGGCCGGAAGCGTATCCCTCACATATATCGTTGAGCGGACAGCTGCCGCACTTTGGCTCCCCGTTGGGCAGGCATACGCATGCGCCCAATTCCATGAGCGCCTGGTTAAACGTGCCGGGGTTGTCACGGGGCAGCATCTTCTCAACTGTTTGTTCTGCCAGATGGCGTGTTTTTAACTGCGCAATGTCCAGAGCACAGTCGCTTAAGCGTGAGAGTACACGCAATACGTTGCCATCCACCGCCGGAACGGGTATTCCGTATGCGATGGAAGCGATTGCCCCCGCCGTATACGGGCCAATGCCAGGCAGCTGTAGCAGCGCCTCATAGCTTTTGGGAAGCGTTCCGCCATGATCATTGATCACCTGTATGGCCGCCCGCTTCAAATTGCGTGCGCGGCTGTAATACCCCAGGCCCTCCCAGAGCTTGTAGAGTACATCCTCCTCTACTTGGCTCAATGCCACGATGTCCGGCAGGGCTAAAAGAAAGCGCGCGTAATAGGGCTTTACCGCTTCCACCCGCGTCTGCTGGAGCATGATCTCGCTGACCCACACGCGGTAAGCGTCCGTCTCCTCCCGCCAGGGAAGGCTTCGGGCATTGTTTTGATACCATTTGATAAGCGGGGCAGCGATGGGCAAGGCCAGAAACCCTCCCGTTGCTGCGCGCTCCGTGATATTGATTTCGTTCATTCTATCACCGTGTATATGGATTGACCTCAGGGCCTAGAATCCTAGTATCCGTCTTCTTTGTCGGGCTTGTCAACCCAAAGCCTTTTTAAAACAATGAAAATTCTGCGCTGTTGTAGGAAAACCATGGAAAGCGGCGAATAGTATTCCAACGACCCGTACTTTGGTTAGGAGGTGGTACCCATGCCTGCCGTTTCCATACGCACCGTAAAGCTGGAAGAGCTGGAGCTTTGTGCGGAACTCATCCGAAAGAGTTTCCTGACTGTAGCGGAAGAATTCAGCCTGACAAAAGAGAATTGCCCGTCCAACGGCGCGTTTCTTGAAACAGAACGCCTGATTGCGGATTGGGAAGACGGTGCTAAAATGTATGGTCTGTACCGGGAAAGCGAGCTCTGCGGTTTTATGGAGTTGAAGGATAAAGAGAACGGGCTCTTTACTTTAGAAAAGCTTTGCGTACCCCCTGCTTACCGGCATTTAGGCTTTGGCACGCAGCTTTTGGATGTCGCCAAAGCGGAGGCCGCGGCTATGGGCGCACATAAAATCTCCATCGGCATCATGGAGAACCATGTTGTATTGAAAAGCTGGTACGAAAAATACGGCTTTATATCCACCGGAACAAAGCAATTTCCGCACCTGCCGTTTTTGGTGGGGTTTATGGAATTGGAGCTTTGATGACAAACTGCTTCAAACCACAAAGGAGCCGTTAACTCGGCTCCTCTTAGAATGTCACTGCTCCAGGTTGCAAGGTCGGCGCTTTTAGCGCCGGGTCCTCGGCAGGAGACGCCTCGGATACTAGGCCTGCTGGCCGTCGCTGAAGGAGAGAGAAGCTATTCTCTCCCTCAGTCGGCTTTAGGCCGATAGCTCCCTCATCAGAGGGAGCCGAATAATATGTTTATTGACACGTGAAAAGGAGCCGCGTAACGCGGCTCCTTTGTTGTGGCAAATGCTACTTTTACATCTCGTTGAGCTTCTTGTAGTACTCGATCTTGTTCTTTGCTTCCTGCTCGGCACGGGCAAAGAGCTCTTCGGCAGCTTCCGGATACTGCTTCTTGAGGGTCGCATAGCGGACCTCGCCCAGTATGAACTCGGAGTAGGAGGACTTGGGATCCTTGCTGTCGAGCACGAACGGGTTCTTGCCTTCGTCCGCGAGATCCGGGTTGTACCTGTAGAGCGGCCAGTAACCGGACTCCACGGCCTTCTTCGCTTCCTGCTGCGATTTGCCCATGTTGATGCCATGGTTGATGCAGGGCGAGTACGCGATGATGATGGACGGGCCCTTGTAGGCTTCCGCTTCCGTAATGGCCTTGAGCACCTGGGCCTGGTTCGCGCCCATGGACACCTTCGCGACATAGACGTAGCCGTAGGACATGGCCATCATACCAAGGTCCTTCTTGCTGGTGCGCTTGCCTGCCGCCGCGAACTTTGCCACGGAGCCGGTCGGGGTGGACTTGGAGGACTGGCCGCCGGTGTTGGAATAGACTTCGGTATCAAGCACCAGGATGTTTACGTCCTCGCCCATGGCGATCACGTGGTCCAGGCCGCCGTAACCGATATCGTATGCCCAGCCGTCGCCGCCGATGATCCAGATAGATTTCTTGACCAGCAGGTCCGCCATATCCGCAATCTGC
>JAEYSE010000055.1 GCA_023435025.1 Bacillota bacterium | reverse complement strand
AGGATTGCAAGAGGGAAGGCATCGCATTTTTTCACCCGTTGCAACTCATACATAACAACCTGTACAAAATGTGCAAAAATGGCAACACAAAGGTGAAGCGGAACGCTCAATGCAGAACGAATAGGGGATCATATGGTCGCAATAGAGGGTATTCTCCGCAGTTCTGAAATCCTACCCAAGGGACACATCCCTAGGGAGTCCCTTCCTCTGAAACGTCCTGTTTTAGGACGTTTCAGAATGTGGGCTTCGGGAGGGTCGTTACAACCATACTGAGGTTTGGTGGGATGCAGCCGAGCGCCGCCCGTGGAGGATGAAACGAGGCGCAATCCCGGTGGATAAGGGAGCACAGAATATTCCGTTCGGTCAATACGAACCGTGGGGCCGGAGCCTTCAATGGAAAAATCCTATTGTGCCTTCCAGGCCCTGAACAGCTCCGCAATGACCTGTTCGATGGGCGTTTTTCGGATCTCGATGTTTTTCACGCGCTCCATCTGGGAGAGCTGCTGCAAAAACACCTGAATGGGCGTCTTCAAAAGATCGACCTCAAATTCATACACGCCGTTTTCAACGGAGATCAGGGTAGCGGGGGAGAGCTTGGGCGCTTTGCCGTTTTCCATGGCAATGACAATGCGCGTCAGGTTTCCCGTGATATCCCTCAAGCCGTCAAATCCGCCATCGTATGCGATATTGCCGCCGGATATCATCAGGATGCGCTGCGCCATCTCCTCAAGATCATCCATATCATGGCTGGTCACCACGATTGTCACGCCCTCTTCGCGGTTGATGCGCTTCAAAAACTCGATCATCTGCCGCTTGGCCACAACGTCCAGCCCCAGCGTGGGCTCGTCAAGCAGTATCACTTCCGGGCCGTGCAGTAGCATCATGGCAAGATCCCCACGCATCCGCTGGCCCAGACTCAGCTCGCGGGCGTAGGTCTTCAACAGGCTGCCGATGTCGAGAAGTTCGACGGCCAGCTTCAGATTCTTTTGATACACGTCGTCCGGGATATCCCATACGACCTTTTTCCATTCAAAGCTCTGTGAAAGTGGGTGGTCCCACCAAAGCTCCGTGCGGTTGCCAAAGAGTATGCCCATGCGGCTCATCAGCCGGATACGGTCCTTATTGGGGGAAAGGCCGAGTACGGACAAAGACCCGCTGTTGGGCAACAGCATTCCGGAAAGAAGCTTCATGGTGGTGCTTTTGCCCGCGCCGTTCGGCCCCGCATAGGCGATAAACTCGCCCCGCTTTACCTGGAAGGAAACGTCATTGAGCGCAGTGATGATGTGTTTTTCCGGCTTTAACAGGTTCTTTAATAACCCCTTGCCCGCGTTTTCCCGCTGCCACTGGGTAAAGACTTTGGTAACGCCCTGTACATCAACGGCGATGTCCGCGCGCGCTATATCGATTGACGCCTTTTTTGACATAGTAATTCAGTCCTTTCTTAAATACGATGGAGGTAATTGCCCACAATACGCCGCATACAATGAGCGGCAGCGCGGCGGGAAGGCCATTTGGCGCTTTATTGAGCAGCACAAGGGCGGGGAACCAGGCGTTGAGCCCGATCGGAAAAACAGTGATCAGCAACACCTGCAACCCGCGCGGCATGCCCGAAAGCGGGAACGTACCAATCATAAAGAACACGTCCATCACTTCATGAGAAATCTCTTCCGCCTGCACCGGCGCGTAGAACGCGGCGGTGGCAAACAGGTAGGAAGTACCCACCATCACCAGAAGGGATACGATCAGGCTACCGATGAGCGCGAATACCCACCACCACGGCAATACCATTTGAATATGGGAGAGCGCCCACCACATCAGGCCCGCACCCACATAGATGGAGCTGCTGCCGGTAAAGGGCATGAAGCCCATGGTTATTAGCTGCGTGGGCAACGGCAAAGGCTGAATAAACAGGTGCTCAAACTGCCCGCGGCCAATGAGGCGCGAAATATGCCCGTTGTTGGAGGCAAGGAATGTGATATAGATGCCGCCCAGCATAACGTTGTAGGCAAGCATGAACAACACGTCCCAGGCGCTTATTCCGCCAATTCCGCCAAAGCGCCACGCTAACAGCATAACGCCGGATACGGAGGCGATTGTGGAGACAATGTCCGCAAGGATTGTAAGCGTGGCAAACGTTCTGTCTCGCAGCAGCCATGCAAGGTCCATCTTTGCGGCGATTCCTAAAAGCGCGAATATACGCTTCGGGGTAATTTTGATAGGTTTTTCAGCCACCATAACTCACCATCTTTTCCTGGGTCTTTTTGAAGAAGAAGAATGCCGCCGGCCAGAGTATGGCATTCCAGAACAGTTGCGGCAGCAAAATGGGCAGCGGCTCCGCAAGGCCTACAAACAGTGAAAGCGAGGCCCCTCCCAGGCTACCAAACGGCTGCAGCGCGAAGATCCGTCCAAGACCGAACGGCATGATCTGAAACGGAATGACGGCCCCTGAAAACAACGCGATAATGGACATCCGTATCATATATACCAGCCACGCCATGCCTTTGAGGCGTATGGTAAAGCAGGCAAACACGAAGTCTATGGCAAAGCCCAGCGCAACGCACAGCAAAAGGCTCACAAAAAACCACGGCGTGGCCGGTTGCAGAGAGATGCCGATGAACGGGGCAAAGAGAGCCATCGGGAGCGAAAAGGCAATGAGCATGGGCACCCACTCTCCAACAGTCTGCGCGATAATCTGGCCGAAGAGCGGCATGGGACGGTTAAAAAGCGCTACCAGCTCGCCTTCGTAAGTCCATCCGGAAAACTGCGTGCGCACCACCAGAAGCTCCGACAGCAGCGCGTTCAAGTAAGTATAGGTCAGCATCTGGTCTAAGCTCATATCAGCTTCCACGCCGTTTTGCATGAGCACGCGCCAAAGTAGCATCAGCGGAAGCAGGTATACGAGCTTGATCAGAATTTTGGGCAGTAAATACCAAATGCCGCCGTTTGTCTGGGCGCGCAGTGATATTTGCGCCGTTTTGAGGTATTTTGTCAGCATAGTTACTCCTTATATTTTGCGCACAAAAAAGCCCTGTGCAGCCGCTTGAGCGCACAGGGCTTTCAGTCACAAAAACCTATACAGGCATATTGTTTCGTGAAAGGGCTGCGAAGCGGTCGCATGTGTCCAAAAGGGTAGACTCCCCCCTTGCCTGAACCTGGATAGATGCAATGCTGTGGATACGGTCCCAGAGAACATGCAGTTTATTATGAACAGCAGGCATCATATTCTTCTTCACATCCTTTCACCACCTTTCAACGCAGATGTTCTGTTTATACCACAGATTCAAGTAATTGTAAATACTGTTTATAAAAAAACGCAACAGGATGTGAAGGGAAATTAAAGCAGTCAATCCAATTGTTCGGAAAGTAGGTTTACACGCAAAAATAATATATTATATTTCACATAAAAAAACATATAATGAAAGGCAGGGAAAATATACAAAACTTTGTTCTGCTGACTTGGCAGAAAAGCAAGCATAGCGGGCGCTGCATATCCGGACTGCGAACATTCATTTGGATCGGTTTTACAATTAATATAAAAGAATAATCAGGCTTTACCGTACAAATGGTGAATAGAAAAAATAAACTATTGTTGTTTTTGAACTTTTCATGTATATTTTTTGTATGTATGTATGCAATGTTGCAAGTCAGCAGTGCATACTTCTGTTGTTCGTATCCCCATTATTTTAGAAAGGAGGGTGGTCTACATGGGAAAATATGTTTTGCAACGCGTAGTAGCAATGTTGCTAACAATACTTTGCATCATTACAGTTACATTCTTCCTTATGCATGCAATTCCCGGCGGACCTTTTACAAGAGAAAGGAAACTGCCCGATGCAATATTAGAAGCGTTAAACAAAAAATATCATCTGGACGACCCCGTATGGAAACAGTACGTTAATTATTTGGAGGATTTAGTCTTAAGGGGCGATTTTGGTCCGTCCTTCAAGCAGGTGAACAGATCGGTCAATGAACTGATCGGCACGGGCTTCCCGGTTACGATGAAGCTGGGCTTAGCCTCCATCGTTCTTACCTTGGTCCTCGCTATCCCGATGGGAATTTATTCGGCACTTAAGCAGGGAAAATGGCAGGATTACTCTGCCATGTTTATCGCGACATTGGGCGTGACCATACCCAGCTTTGTAATGGCGATACTGCTCATCTATATATTTGCCCTGAAACTCGGCATATTGCCGGTTATCTCCGGCGGCTTGGAGACGTTTAATACCATGGTGCTGCCTGTGCTTGCGCTTACCGGCTATCAGCTTTCCTTTATTACAAGGCTGATGCGCTCAAGCATGCTGGACGTGATCCAACAGGATTATATCCGTACGGCGCGCGCCAAAGGTATCTCGGAGTTCAAGGTAGTTATGAAGCACGCGTTCAAGAACGCGATTCTTCCCGTTATTACCTACATGGGGCCGATGGTGGCGGCGCTCTTGACTGGCAGCTTTGTTATCGAAAAGATGTTCACCATTCCTGGTATGGGTGGCTTCTTTGTGACCAGTATCAGCAACCGCGACTACACCATGATTATGGGCTCTACTATTTTCTATGCGGTCATACTGATCGTCATGAACTTTGTGGTGGATATTGTCTATGGCTTCGTGGATCCGCGTATCAAGCTGCAAAATGCGAAAGGAGGGGTAGCGTAAATGGAATATTCAAAGGAAATGTTTGCCCCTCTTACCGAGGTGCAGAAAAGCGAAGATATCTTCATGCGGCCCAGCCTGACCTATTGGCAGGACGCATGGCGCAGGTTTAAAAAGAACAAGCCGGCAATGATTGCGGGCGTAGTTCTAATCCTGATCGTTCTTCTGGCGATATTCGGGCCGATGTTCTCGCCCTACACGTATGACCAGCAGGTAAGGTCCGACCGCAATCAGTTTCCCTCTGCGGAGCATCCGTTTGGTACCGATAAGTTGGGACGCGATCTGTTTGTGCGCACCCTATATGGCGCGCGGATTTCGCTTTCCATTGGCTTGGTGGCAAGTCTAATCAACCTGACCATCGGCGTGCTGTATGGCGGCCTTTCGGGCTACCTGGGTGGGAAAATCGACAATATTATGATGCGCGTCGTGGACATCTTATATGCTGTCCCGTTGCTGCTCTATGTTATCATGCTGCAGGTCGTACTGGAGCAGCCCATTAAGGAACTGTTTGAAACAAGCAAGTTTTTTGGAATGTTTAAGGCACTCGGACCCGAGCTTATTCTTATTTATATTGTGCTTGGTTCCGTTTACTGGGTAGGTACGGCGCGTATGGTGCGTGGCCAGGTGCTTTCTATCAAAAATCAGGAGTTTGTCCTTGCGGCAAAAGCGCAGGGGGCCGGCACAATGCGCATTATCAATCGTCACTTGACGCCTAATGCAATTGGGCAGATCATTGTCATGACGATGATGTCAATCCCGACAGCGATATTTACCGAATCTTTCCTGAGCTTTATCGGTATCGGTGTGAGCGCGCCCATGGCAAGTTGGGGTTCGCTGGCAAGCGATGCGTACAAGGCGCTGCAAAGCTACCCGTACCTGCTGTTTTTCCCGGCGGCGGCAATTTGCCTCACGGTGCTGGCCTTCAACATTCTGGGCGACGGCCTGCGGGACGCGCTTGATCCCAGGATGAGAAAGTAGGTAAGTATGAGCGAATATATTTTAGATGTAAGAAATTTGAAGACCTCCTTCTTCACCCATGTGGGGGAAGTCCAGGCGGTGCGCGGCGTTTCGCTTCAGCTTCGGCCCGGCGAGGCGCTGGGTATCGTGGGCGAGAGCGGCTGCGGCAAAAGCGTCATGTCGCTTTCCATCATGGGCCTTGTCCCCAAACCGGGCAAGGTGGTGGGTGGCGAAATCCTGTTTGAAGGAAAGGATCTTGTCAAGCTTAACGATAAACAAATGCGCAAGATCAGGGGCGAGCGGATATCCATGATATTTCAGGATCCGATGACGTCTTTGAATCCTGTGTATACCGTAGGCAACCAGATTAATGAAATGCTCTTAGAGCACCAGAAAATCAACAAAAAGCAGGCGACTGAACGCGCGATTGAGCTTCTGGATCTCGTTGGCATCCCGAGCCCTGAAGACCGGCTCAAACAGTATCCGCATGAGTTTTCCGGCGGTATGCGCCAGCGCGCCATGATCGCCATGGCACTTGCGTGCGACCCGGCGCTCTTTATTGCGGATGAGCCGACGACTGCGCTGGACGTTACCATACAGGCCCAGATATTGGAGCTGATGAAGGAGCTCAGGCGCAAGATCAACAGCACAATCATACTGATCACGCATGATCTTGGCGTTGTTGCCGACTTGTGCGATGACATTAAGGTGATGTACGCCGGCCTTGTTGCTGAGGAAGGCACCACGCGCGATATTTTCTATAATGCGCAGCATCCTTATACATGGGGTCTGTTAAAATCCGTTCCCAAAATCACGGAGGATACCAAGGAGCGCCTAAAACCCATAGACGGGCAGCCGCCCGATCTATTAAAGCCCCCGGAAGGTTGTGCGTTTGCGGCACGGTGTCCGCATGCCATGCGTATTTGCCGTGAAGTGCAGCCGCCCAACTTTGAAGTGAACCCTGGGCACCATTCCGCCTGCTGGCTGCTTCATCCGGAAGCGAAGGACCAGCACGACGCCGCACAGGCGGCCAGGAGGGCAGAGTAATGAGCGCACCGTTGATTGAAATCAAAAACCTGAAGAAGCACTTTAGGGTTGCAAGCGGCATATTGAAAGCCGTTGACGATGTCTCCTTCTCCATTAAGAAGGGAGAGACGTTTGGCTTGGTGGGCGAAAGCGGCTGCGGCAAGACAACCGTCGGGCGTACCATTATCCGGCTCTACAATCCCACAGCGGGACAGATTCTGTTTGACGGTGTGGACATCGCTTCCATGAATGAACGCAAGCTCAAGCCCTACCGTCGCCGCATGCAGATCATATTCCAGGATCCGTATGCCTCGCTTAACCCGCGCATGACGGTTGGCGATATTATCGCAGAACCTCTTGACATCCATAAGATTTGCAAGGGGGAAGAGCGGCAAAAGCGCATTTATGATTTGCTCGATAGCGTGGGCTTGACCCGTGAGCATGCAAGCCGTTATCCGCATGAGTTTTCCGGTGGTCAAAGGCAGCGCGTAGGCATCGCCCGTGCGCTTGCGCTCGAACCCGAACTGATCATATGTGATGAGCCCATCTCCGCGCTTGATGTTTCCATACAGGCGCAGGTGGTCAATCTTCTGGAGGACCTTCAGAAGGAAAAGGGGCTCACATACCTGTTTATTGCGCACGACCTCTCCATGGTACAGCATATATCCAACCGTGTTGGCGTCATGTACCTTGGACATCTGATGGAGGTTGCTCCGAGCAGGGAGCTTTATAAGAAGCCGCTGCATCCCTACACCATTGCGCTTTTGTCCGCCATCCCCATACCGGATCCGGACGTAGCGCAAAGTAGGAAACGCATTATATTGGAAGGCAACGTTCCAACGCCTATCAATCCACCACCGGGATGCCCGTTCAGGTCCCGCTGCGCATATGCAAAGCCACTTTGCGAAACGCAAATGCCTGAAATGCGCGAAATTGAGCCGGATCACTATGTAGCGTGCCATTTTGTGGAACAAATTCACGCATAGTTTGCGGTTTGTATTGTACAAATGCGATTGTGTTTGTATAATATAAAATATATTAAAACAGGAGGAACAAAGAATGAAGAAACTCTTGTCCGTACTCCTCGCCGCTTTGATGGTGCTTGGCGCCCTCACCGCGTGCGCACCGACCGCTCCGGCACCGGTTGCGACCGAAGCGCCGGCCACTGAGGCTCCGGCAGAAACCGAAGCTCCTGCTGAGCTTAAGGAACTGCCCACGCTGGATTACCTCTACAACACCAGCTCCGGCCATCAGGTCATTGCGGAAGCCCTCCAGGGTATCTGGAAGGATGAGCTTGGCCTCGAGATCACGGTTGAGAGCCAGGAATGGGCGGTCTTCCAGACCAACCGTACCGAGGGCAACTTCCAGATCGCGCGCCATGGTTGGCTGGGCGACTATGTTGACCCCATGACCTTCCTGGATATGTGGATCTCCACCAGCGGTCAGAACGATGCGAA
>JAEYSE010000038.1 GCA_023435025.1 Bacillota bacterium | reverse complement strand
CTTGTAACCAAACCCCACTTCGCTGTGCATGTTGTCCTTGGCGATGGCGATAACGGTAAAGCCTGTGCGGCCCGCAATGCCGGTAAGCTTGCCCAGAGGTTCGCCGTCATCGTCGGGTATAATGAGGGTGCCCGGCTCCTCTGGAGCGTTCGTGTTGCGGACGTTGATGGGGATGCAGGCCTGCCGCACGGGGAAAATGGAATCCTCATGCAGAACGGTAGCACCCATGTAGGCAAGCTCGCGAAGCTCGGAATACGTGATGGAGCGTATGGGCTTGGGGTCGTTCACAATACGGGGATCGGCCATTAAGAAGCCGGATACGTCCGTCCAGTTTTCGTATATGTCGGCATTTACACCGCGCGAGACAATCGCGCCAGAAATATCCGAGCCGCCACGGGGGAACACCTTGATGCTGCCGTCGGGCAGGGCACCATAGAAGCCGGGTACCGTAATGCGCTGCTTGCCCGCAAGCTTTTGCTGCATCAGCTTTTGCGTGCCTTCTGCGTCGAATTTGCCTTCGGCGGTAAAGCGGATGACATCCGCCGCATCCACGAACGTAAAGCCAAGGTAGTCCGCAAGCAGAAGTCCGTTTAAATATTCACCACGGCTGGCGGCATAATCTGCAGACGCGCCATGCTTGATATCCGCCCACACGGTTTGGAGGTAGGGGCGAATATCTAAAGTTAGCTCCAGCTCCTGCGCAATGTCGATATACCGCTGCGCAATAACGTCGAACACCTCTTCGAAATGCTCGCCCTGGCTGGCGATCTTCTGGCAGCGGTAAAGAAGATCCGTAATCTTCTCATCCTTATAGGTTCGTTTGCCGGGCGCCGAGGGTACGACGAACAGGCGAGCTTCGTCGGAAAGCATAATCGCCTTCACTTTGCGGAACTGAGCGGCGTCAGCCAGAGAGCTTCCGCCAAACTTTGCGACCTTGACCTTCATTCTGTGTTCTCCTCTAAGTTACGGTAAAATTTTCCTGCATTCCATATAATATCTCTTCTCATTGGCTTCGCCCATTGAGAAAGTTTTACGGGGGAGCGCACCGTCGTACACGACAGTGGGGAACAGTTCGCTCTTTTTCATGGCGGGGAGCAAAAAGCCTAACGTATCCGGGCCGCTCGCAAGCTTTAATACCACGTCCGCGCCGTGGATATAGTCCACCTCACTGTGGATAAATTCTTTTATCAGCGCGTCAATTGCGTTCTGCAGCGTACCTACGCTCAACTGCTGCTTGGGGGTATTCACCTCAAAGCAGCCCATCTTTTCTCCATAATAGAAGGGCAGCACATGCGCGCCGTTTTGTGGATGAATAACGGCATTGTCAAGCTGTTCCGCGCTTGCATAGTAGCGGGTGGAGACAGTCCCATTCTCCGCTGCAAGTAGCGCTTCCAACCGTTCCACGGCGATTTCCGGCGCGATGCCGAACAGCACGCGGTGGATGGGTTCGAATACGATGCCGTCGTCATGCACGTTCTCAATCTCGACCAGCGCGTAGCGGGCAGGGTGTGTTTCCTGCTCAGCGGGAGAGAGCGTCTTTTTGATATTCTCCCATGCGGCTTTCGCCGTGGCGAAGGAATGATTGCCGTCCCCCATGGCGAATAGCAGCGGGGCGTGGCCCGCACCGTATTTCGCTTCAAACGCAGCCTTGTCGGTCAGCGCCGCAAGCGCGTCCAACACGGCTTTGATGTCTTCGCAATTATTCACCAAATGCCCGCTTACATGCCCGCCGTCCTTCATAAGGTCGGTATCGTAGAGCATCTTCATGCCCGCGGTTTTTGCGGCGAGCGGCTCGATCACGGTACGGCCGGGGTCGTCAATGAGCACCAGGATGTGCGGCAGTTCCAGCGGCGCGCCTTCGCGGATACGAAGGCGGGGCGGGATACGTTCCACAATCGTCCCTTCCGTGGCGCGAATCAATGTGGTCGCGCCCTTTTTATAATCATATTGCTCAAGGTCCAGCGCCAACACCAGCCCAAGACGAACCTTGCCTTCCGCCTGACGGCGCACAAACACAAAACCCGTTTCCTGTTCTTCAAGGACGCCTTTTGCAAAATAGTCCCGCATACTGGCCTGTATGGCCTTGATACGCTCCGTCTCGTCAGGCTGGCCAAGGTACGCCTCGGGGAGTATCAGGTTGAGCGTGGAGGGCTCATTGCCAATATATGCTTTCGCCTCCTCCCAGTACTCTTTTTGAGAAGTGTACTGGTCGCACGCAACGACGGCCCATTTTGAAAAGTCCGTCTTGGGATTGGGCAGGAGTACATTGGGGACACCGACGCCAATGGTATTTGGGTAGTTGTTCATACGTAGCCTCCGTGTTGTTCTTTGGACTTAGCCAAGCATCAAAATGAAAGCAAGCCGTTTTAGGCGCTAGCAGACCACAGGGTTCAGGCAGAATGTGCGAACGCGCATCATGCCATCTATTCCGTTCAGGCGGGCGTGCGCCTTATCGGGAAGGGGATTATCAAGATCCAGTATGGAGTACGCGATATCCCCGCGGCTTTTATTGATCATGTTGGTAATGTTGCCGTTTTCGGCGGCAATAATTGCGGTAATTTGCCCCACCATGTTGGTGATGTTGCGGTGCAATGCGCATACGCGATAGGAACCGGAGGGGCCCATCACGCACTGTGGGAAATTCACGCTGTTCGTGATGTTGCCGTAGGTTAAATACTCGTCCAGTTCCCGCGCCGCCATCCGCGCGCAGTTTTCTTCGCTTTCGGGCGTAGTGGCGCCAAGATGCGGCACACAGATAATATTGGGGCGATTGATAAGCGCCGCTTCCGGGAAATCCGTCACATAGCGGGAAATCGCTCCCGCTTCCACGGCGGCAAGTACCGCTTCGGTGTCCACAAGCTCGCCACGGGCAAGGTTCAATAAAATTGCGCCGGGTTTCATCAGCGAGAGCGTGTGCGCATTTAAATAGTTTCTTGTCGCATCCATCAGCGGAACGTGTATGGTCACATAATCGCAGCGGGGGAGAATCTCCTCCAGAGATCCCGCGCGGCATACCGTGCGGGAAAGCCCCCACGCGTGCTCAACGGAAATGAAGGGGTCGTATCCGTATACCTGCATGCCGATGGCATCTGCGTCGTTGGCAACCATAACGCCGATTGCGCCCAGACCGATGACGGCAAGCGTCTTACCGGCAAGCTCGCTGCCCACAAATTTGCGCTTGCCCTGTTCCACCTGCAGCGGGATGTCTTCGCCAGCGAGGGTGTTCGCCCAGGAAACGCCCTCGAGCACATTGCGGGAGGCCAGTAGCATACAGCAAAGTGCCAGCTCCTTTACGGCGTTGGCGTTGGCGCCCGGCGTGTTGAATACTGCGATGGCGGCCTGTGTGCATTGCTCAACAGGGATGTTATTGATGCCCGCGCCCGCGCGGGCGATGGCTAAAAGCGAAGGATTGAACGGCCTTTTTCTGCAGTCCGCACTGCGGACAAGTATGGCAACGGGATCCTCCTCGCGGTCGGTAACAACGTAACGGTCGGTTTTCAGCGCCTCATAGATTGTATCCGATATGGCGTTGAGCGTTAAAATATGCTGCATACCCCTTTCAAACCTCTCTACTAAAAATATATAGCGCGCGGAATATCCGCGAACGATACGGCGCTGTATCCAGAAAACGGATGGAGGATGTGGGTGTGGTTCAACCGAAACCGCCCCAAAAGGGCAATCCCCCACATATTAATAGCATTATACCTTGTGGAGGTAAATCGCGCAATGCGCTTTCCCTAACATGGACACCCGGTCACCGTTCACGGCCGGTGGTCATACATTAAAAAAGAACATGTTGCGGAAGGCAGGGGGTGGCGTTAAGGCATGGTCTTTGTTTTCGATCCGCAATCCGGGGATTGGATCATACGGGACTTAAGGCCTGAAGAGCCCATGCCGGGCAGCACAAACGGCTTGTTTACCGTACGCGCGTTTCGGGGAAAAAGCGAATCACCAATACTATGGACGGATATCAGGGCAGTTGCCGCCGTGGAAAAGCTGCTCTCCGGTTCGAAACATCCCATCCGCTACGCATTTCGGCGCGTATCGGAGGGTTCTCATGTGGGGCAGTCTCCGCACTATGCGGGTCTGGCGTTCGATTTTGGCTACAATCTCAACAGCGCGAGCCAGCTTTTGCTTGCGCGCCGCGCGCTCATGGTAGCGAAATTTCAAAGCGTGGAGCCGCTGTTCACAACGCCAGGCTGGGTACATGCTGAAATTAGCATATTGCCCCCGGCCAGCCTTTTTGGAGGATATCCTCGCATTGAGCAGGGCGTGCGGGGCGTGCACGTATTTGTACTTCAGGACGCACTGCTGCAGCACGGGCTTTCTTCCTCGGGCCTGACCGGCTGCTTTTCCGCGTCTACCGCCTCGGATGTACGACGTTTTCAGCAAAAGAGCGGCCTGAATGTAACAGGCGTTGCGGATGGCCCCACATGGCAGGCCCTGATGAAGCCGCATGCTGCTTGGAAAGAGGAAAAATAAAAGAGGGCGCTGCCCTCTTTTATCATTTCAGTATTTTTCTATTTATAATTCGATTCCCTCAATCTGCATGGGCTGGTTGAGCAGTGCCTCAAACCGCATGCGGTAGGTATCCGGGTCCCCGCTGGTGTGGAAGGATACGCTGCCGATTCCCTGCGTATTCTCAAGGTCCTGTTCACGCAGCACCTGTCTAAGGGCCTCCGTCGCAGTTTTTCCACCGTCAAAAAAACGCGGGGAGCCTTGAAAATGGCGTTCAGCATAGGCGGCAAGCTGGCGCTGGAAAAAGAGGTAGTGCGTGCAGCCCAGCACAATACCGTCCACTCGTTCCCCTTCATAGGGCGCAAGGGCTTCTTCTAAAATATCCGAATAATCGTCCGGGCCAAACAGATTTGCTTCCACGCGGCGTACAAACTCCGCGCTGCAGGGGATGTTTTTGACCCTGTCGGGATCGGGCAGAGAGGCGTGGATTGCCAGATATCTTGGATGCGTGGCAGCCGCCTGGGTGGCCATCATCAGAATGATGCCATCGCCCGGCATCTCAGACGCAGGCAGGATTGCGGGCTGTATGCCCACGATCGGAATTGGGCTCTCACTCTGCAGTGTGGGGAGCGCCACGGCGGTGGTGGTGTTGCAGGCGACTAAAATCGCCTTTACATCCTGATTCAAAAAGTAACGTACAACATTTCTGGAAAGCGCATGTATCTCTTCGGCGCTTCGTGAACCGTAGGGGGCGTTGTGGTTATCGCCATAATATAGAAAATCCTCTTTGGGGAGCATATGTAAGGCCTGGCGCAGCGTGGATACGCCGCCCAAGCCGCTGTCGGTTATGCCGATGGGCCTTTTATCCATGAAAGCCTCCAGTCGATCGGTATCGCCGCGCGCTTTTGCGCTGCAGCCATATTATATTACACCGTAAACGGGAAAAAAGCCACCCTTTTAAAGGAATCGGGAAAAAGAGGCGGGAAACATGAAGAGGATACTGGAGAAGGTATCCTCTTCGCGTTTACGGATTCGGTAAGGGGCGGTTTTGCGTCAGCCCCCGGTTTGATCCGGTGACGACGTTGGTTCCGAACCAGTCGGCTCAGGCGAGCTCGACGAAGTTGGAACAGGAGTTTCCGACGGCGCGGGTGTCGGTGAAGTCGTAGGCGTAGGTGTAGGCGTAGGCGTACGCTGGGGCTTTGACGTGCGACGCGGTGTCGGCGAAGGCGTAGGAGTTGGCGTGGGCACCTCGGTCGGCGTCGGCCTGGGCGTTGGCTTTTTCGTAGGTATGGGCGTGGGCGTAGGCGACGCCGTAGGGGTAGGCGAGGGAGTAGGCGTCGGCGTAGGAGTCGGCATCGGTGTAGGGGAGGGAGTGGCAGTAGGTATGGGCGTGGGCGAAGCCGTAACGATGGGTGTAGGGGAAGGGGAGGGAATTGGCAGCTTAATAAAACCAAACACAAACGCCGCCGCCCCGAATAGAAGCAGACCACCGCCAAGTACTGCCCATTTTAGCGCATGCCGTTGGCCTCGGCGGCGTATATGGATACGCCCCTGCCTGTAAGCGCGCAATGTCTCAATGCGAAATTTCCAACTGTTCATGTTCCTTATCGTGCTACCGGCAACAGCACACCATACACGGAAGGAAAAACACCGCCGCCTTTTACCAA
>JAEYSE010000078.1 GCA_023435025.1 Bacillota bacterium | reverse complement strand
TCTTTTTATTTGGAACCGTTTATAACTCACAGCCTATGTCCGGTACGCTGGCCCGCTAGAGCATGCGCGTGGCGCTGTCATATGCGAGAGCGCTTCTTTCACACTCGCTGTCGTTCATGGTCAGCTGGCAGCAGTAGGGGCTTCCTTTCATGCGTTCCGCCGCATAGCACAGGCCGTTGGTCCGGCTGTCGAGATACGGATGATCGATCTGTGCCGGGTCTCCCAACAAGATAAGCTTTGTCCCCTTCCCCACTCGGGTTACGATTCCCTTCACCTGCTTGGGACTCAAATTTTGTGCCTCGTCTATGATGACCCAGTTGCGCTGGATGGAGCGGCCCCGAATGTAGGCGATTGCCTCGGTGGTGATAACGTTTCTTGCAAACAGCTCATCCACCTTGCTGTTTAATTCATTCTGGTCTCGGTAGCGCTCCTTTTCGTCGCTGTCCACCAGTATCTCCAGGTTGTCGATAACGGAGCGCAGAAAGGGCGCTAGCTTCTCTTTTTCGTTGCCAGGCAAAAAGCCGATATCCTCGTCAAACTTCACATTCGGGCGGCATACGAGTATTTTGGTGTACTCCCTGTGCTTGAGTTCAAGTATTTTATGCAGCCCTACTGCGAGAGAAAAGAAGGTCTTCGCGGTACCAGCCGCGCCCTTGACGATAACGAGCGGCGCTTCGTCGCTGCTCATCATCAGCGCCTCCTGCATAAAGCGCTGGCCTACGTTGCGGGCAGTCACGCCGAACGGGCGCTCGTCAAGATGCTTTAGCGCCGTCAGCCGCTCGCCGTCAAAACGCGCAAGTGCGGTCTGCTTGCTGCTCTCTGCGCTCCTTAACACTACAAATTCATGCATGAAAAACACACAGGGCTGTTTTTCATATGTTTCCTCATCGATGTGGAATGCGTGGTTGGCGCTCAAAGCGCCCTTTTCAAAGAATTCCTGCAGCCGTTTTGCGGTGGTATACGCCTCGGTGCGGCCACTGTACTGCTCATCCGGAAGAGCCACCTGCTCGTTTTCAAAATCCTGCGCGGTGACGCCTATGATATCCCCTTTGATGCGCTCGAAAATATCCTTGGTCACCAATATTGCGTGCTTCCCCTGCTCGCCCAACCCCTTGCAGACTTTGAGTATACGGTTATCGGCTTTGTGCGGTTCCCAGCCTTCCGGAAGCAAGACGTCGTGAAAATTCAGCTCTATACGCAAAACGCCGCCATTCGGCAGCGCAACGCCCTCCACCAGGTTTCCGTTCGCGCGCATCTGATCCAGCAGGC
Organism: Bacillota bacterium; assembly: GCA_023435025.1. GTDB lineage: Bacteria > Bacillota > Clostridia > Christensenellales > CAG-138 > JAEYLA01. The sequence goes on along the minus strand of JAEYSE010000078.1, from coordinate 9,278 downwards.
GGGCGACGTGGCGCGCGTTCGCGCCGTTTTCGGTAGGCTCTTTCTTAAACCGGTCTAGTTCCTCCAGCACCACCTCCGGGATTACTACGTCATTGTCTCCGAACGCATAAATGGCATAGGGCGATTGCAATAGCACGTTGGTGTCCAGCACGTAATACTTTTTCACATGTTCCTCCTGTACCCGTTCCGCGCGCGGGTTAATGATGGGCTTTCGACCGTTGTATAGAAGACTCTATGCAGCAAGGTTCCCGTTATTACAATGCCACCAACGCGTATCTCCCCCGCCAAGCCTATGTAAAAAGCGCGTCCGGCCTATTATTCAGCGGAATAGTGGCCATTGCTTCTTCTAAAATATATTGTGAAATTTCAACGGGCTTTGCCCATGCACTTGACACCCCTTTCGCATTCCCGGTATACTATCTGTAATTCAGATTGTAACAGATTGGAGACACACCTCATGCGGAGAAAAGTTTTCTTTTTTTCCTCTTTCATATTTATACTTGCGCTTGCGTTCGCCGGTTGCGCCGCAGCGCCGCAAAGCAATATAGTTACTACGCCAGTTCCATTCCTCCCTGCCGCTGCCGCCTCTCCAATACCGGAAGAGGAAGCATGCGTGCCGTGTGAGCTTCCGGAAATTGAGCCGCTGCCCGAAGGCTACAGCCTTACCCCGGAAGGCGCAGCGGAAATCCCGGAGGAAATCGATCGATCGGACCTTTGCCCGCCCTTGGGTGAAGGAGAAGCGGAAACCGCTTCTCCCGACGAGCCGGGCATATACCGGCAGTTGAGCTATGAGGAAGCGTGGGAATGGATGGAAGGGGACGAAGCGGTCATCGTGGTGGACGTGCGCACAAAAGAGGAATATGAGGCCGGTCATATCCCCGGGGCAATCCTCATACCAAATGAAACAATAGAGGGCGTCCCGCCGGAGCAACTTCCGGATACATCCGCAAAAATCCTGATCTACTGCCGCAGCGGCAACCGCAGTTACCAGGCCTCAATCAAGCTGCTGGAGCTGGGGTATGATTTTGTATACGACTTTGGCGGCATTAACGGTTGGCCGTATGAAATTGTTACCGGTGCGTAAAGCATAACCCACTGTTTCAGACTACGATTTAGGAGGCACTTATGAAATCTGTTCGTTCCCTGCTTGCCCTGCTGATGTTGTCCATGTTATTCGTTTCGGCCTGCGCCGCTCCGGCTCCCGCAGCGCCAGCGGCACCCACCCAAACGTCCTCCGATACGGAACCCACCACCCCAGCAGAACCTGCGGACTCCTCTGTCGACCGCCCTTCCTTCGGCGAATTCAGCGCGCCGGGTTTGGACGGTGAAGACTACACGCAAGAACTGTTTGCGAACGCGGACCTCACGATGGTCAACATCTGGGGCACGTTCTGCGGCCCCTGCATCAGGGAGATGCCCGACTTGGGCGAACTTTCGGCGGAGTATGCGGATAAGGGCTTCCAGGTCGTCGGCATTGTGGTGGATGCAGCGAGCCGGCTTGGCGGCTATGACAAAGGCATCGTTTCCGCGGCGGAGGATATCGTGACTGAAACTGGCGCCGCTTACACGCATCTTTTGCCCTCTGAGGATCTGATCGGCGTTAAACTAAGCCAGGTGCAGTCCATTCCCGAGACGATATTTGTGGACAAAAACGGCGATATCGTGGGCAAATCCATCATCGGCAGTAAAAGCAAGGAAGAGTGGCAGAAGACCATAGACGGTTACCTTGCGCTGGTGCAGTAATATGCGTAGGCGCATCATCGTTCCCGTCTTACTCTTATTGACCGCCGCGGCATTCCTGTTGGTGGGTGTATACCGCGGCGAGGCGGAGACTGTGATCCGGAAAGCGACCCTGATTTGTTTGGAGTGTATCGGCATTGGGTAGCGCGGCGAAAAAGAAACAAAAGCAGAATACAAAGCGGCACTGGTTCCAGCTCGCGTATGCTGCGGTAACGAACGGCTACGCGGCGGGGGATTTGAACGGCACCATTTATCAGGGGAATTTGAAGTATGTCTGCGTACCGGGTTTGAACTGCTATTCCTGCCCAGGCGCATTCGGTTCCTGCCCCATCGGTTCCCTGCAGGCGGTGCTAGGAAGCCGCGATTACAGCTTCTCCTATTATGTAGTTGGCTTCCTGCTTGCTTTCGGGGCCGTATTGGGCCGGGTGGTGTGCGGCTTTCTGTGCCCCTTCGGGTTTGTGCAGGATCTCCTGTATAAAATACCGTTCTTCAAAAAACTGCGCACCCTGCCGGGAGATAGAGTGCTGCGATATTTGAAATACGTCATACTTGCGGCGTTTGTCGTGCTGCTGCCCATGCTAGTTCTTGACGTCATCGGCCAGGGGGCGCCGTGGTTCTGCAAGTATATCTGCCCCTCCGGCACGCTGTTTGCCGGGCTTCCGCTGGTACTTGCAAACCAGAGCCTGCAGTCTGCCACAGGCGGTCTGTTCGCCTGGAAGGTGGGGCTGATGCTGTTCATACTCCTGCTCTGCATCCCCGTGTATCGCCCGTTTTGCAGGTATCTTTGCCCGCTTGGCGCAATATACGGGCTGTTTAACCCCGTGGCGCTCTACCGCTACCGCGTGGACGCTTCTGCGTGCATCCACTGCAGGGCGTGCGAAAAGTCCTGCCCTATGACAGTCGCAACGTATCGAACGCCCAACAGCCCGGAATGTATCCGCTGTGGCGTATGCCGCCGCGTTTGCCCCACAGGCGCCATCCATTCCACTTTGGAACGACCCGCAAAAAAGACCTGCGGAGAAAGGAACGCGTTATGACGGGTGAATTCGGCATTGCCATCCACGCGCTGGTGTTTTTAAACCGTAAGCAAACCATCATATGTAGCGATCTTTTGGCGAAGAGCGTGTGCACCAACCCTGCGCGCGTACGCAAGGTGCTTGCAAAACTCAAGGCGGCAAAGCTAGTGGGTGCAAAAGAAGGGCCGGAGGGCGGCTATTTCATGGTGCTGCCCGCGGAGGAGGTCACGCTGGACCGCGTGCTAATCGCCCTGAATTTCGAGCTCGTTTCCTGCAGCTACGGTGCGGATACGGAAACAAAATGCGCGGTGGCTTCCGGCATGGCGGATGTGATGGACGATTTGCGCGCTTCGCTTAACGACCGCTGCAGGGATCACCTCAAGACCGTGACAATCGCCGATATTGACCGGGAGATCCCCAGAAGTTTAAAAAGCCTGAGAACAACAAAAGAATAGTTTGCTTTACCGGTTTGCTGCGTGCGGCGCGGGGTATGTTAATACAGAGCTACATTACGCAATGTGACAAACTATATTAGGAAAGGATCGCAAACAATGAACGAAAAAGTCAAACAGCTTCTGATGGAGCAGATTGTCAAGGAATTCTATTCTGCGTATTTATACCTGGATATGTCCAATTATTACTATGACCACAACCTGGACGGGTTCGGCAACTGGTTTAAGGTACAGGCTCAGGAAGAGCGCGACCACGCGCTGCTGTTCATGCAGTACCTGCTGAACAATAACATTTCTGTAAAGCTGGGCGCAATTGCAGCGCCGGACAAGGTCTACGGGAATTTCAGGGAGCCGCTTACCGCCGCGCTTGAACACGAGCAGTTTGTCACCAGTTCCATCAACGCCATTTACGAGGCAGCTTATGAGGTGCGGGATTTCCGCGCCATGCAGTTCCTGGATTGGTTCATCAAGGAGCAGGGCGAAGAAGAGCAAAACGCAAACGACCTCATCGGACATTACGACCTGTTCGGTTCGGACGCAAAAGGGCTGTATATGTACGACGCCGAGCTTGCCCAGCGCGTTTATACCCCGCCGTCCCTCGTGCTTTAATACAACCCATAAAAACATAACGCATCGGCGGATTTGCTCCGCCGATGCTTTTTATTCCGTCTTGTATGGCCTGTTTCCGCCGTTATGCTTCCGGCTGGAAACGTTTGAGCGAAAGATAACTCTCCAGCGGCGTTCCTTCCGGTGCGTCACCAAGCCGCGCGTCCAACGCAGTGCCAAGCGCCGCCATCTCCCCCTTTGCGGACATCGCGTGGTCTCCCGCCATCAACCGCCCGAGGGGCGTATGCAGCAGAATGCCCAATACGCGCATCAGCTTTTGATCGGGCGTCTCCAAAGCGCGCTCAGTCGCCTCATGCCGCACGCCCATGCGTTTGAGCGCCTCCATGGCCTCCCTCACCGCTAAAATCAATGTTCTCAGCATCGCCTTGTCCCCCGCAAGCGCATGAAGGTTTCCGTCCTTGGCGTATATCCCCCTTGCAACCGGTACCACGATTGCAAGGTGATATATAAGCCAGGCTGAAATATCCGTTTCCCAATAAAGCCGGATGTTGGTGCCGGAAAGCAAGTTTTGAAGGGCCTCTTTTTGCGCGTCAGCGCCGGAAAGCGCGCCCGCTGTTAGCGAGACACTCCTCCTATGGATGCTGACCGCACTGGCGTTTTCCCTCCTGCCTCCCGCGCCCAAAAATGCGAATAGAAGGTTTTGTGCTTGCCCGCCGCATTCCCGAAAGCGTCCCCGCGTCTCCTCCGGAGCCGGGTTGTTGCCGACAAGGACATATAGCCCCGCCTTTGCCTTTGCGAGTGTCTCCAGAGCGTCGTGCAGTTGGGTATACTGAAGCACACAGAACGCGGCGTCATATACGGTGCCTTCTGACGGAGTATCCACCACAGCTGGCCTTGTGCGGGAGGTGTAAAACTGCAAATAATGGCGCACTACGAGCCCGTGCGCCTTCAGCTCCTGATAGCGCCCTCCACGGGCAAGAAGCGTCACCTCATGCCCGGCGCGCAGAAATTCGTCCGCCATCAGGCTTCCGAGCGCACCCGCACCCAAAATAAGTATTTTCATGGTGATACCCCCAAGCCTTGCTTTCGTGTACATAATACTCCCTGTACCTGGGATTATCCACCGTAATTTGTTAACCCGTGCTTTGCTTCATAGTGCTTTGTAAAGCGTCTGTATGATTTTGGCTATTGGATTTGATATACGCAACAATGCATGTTATGATAAGTACCAATAGAAAACCCTATGGATTGGAGGCCTTTTTCTTTGAAAATTCAGGAATCCGCAGAGAATTACCTGGAATCCATACTGAAGCTTTCCCAGCAGAAGGGACAGGTAAGGTCCATTGATATCGTCAATGAGCTGCATTTTAAAAAACCCAGCATCAGCTACGCCATGAAACGCCTGCGCGAAAACGGATATATCCTCATGGACAGTGCGGGGCATATTACGCTGACCGATGAGGGACGCGCCATTGCCGAGCGCGTCTACAACCGGCACAGGGTGCTTTCCACTTACCTGATGGCCCTTGGCGTGGAGGAAAGCATCGCCCGTGCGGACGCGTGCAGGATAGAGCATGTCATCAGCCAGGAAAGCTTTGATTGCATAAAGAATCATGCGGCGCAGTTAATAAAGAATTGAGGAATAAAAAAACAAGCCTGCATAAACGGGCTTGTTCTTTACGTGTATCAAATCGGGCGGTCAATTGGCAGCGGCGCGCTTGAGGGCGAGCTGTGCCTTCTTACGGTTGGCGGCATTCCTATGGATGACGCCTTTGCCTGCCGCTTTATCCACGGTGCTCACAGCCTTTAAAAACGCTGCTTCAGCGGCTGCCGCATCCCCTGCTGCCAACGCCTGATCATACCTCTTGATGGAGGTCTTGACCGCAGAAGTCACCATACGGTTGCGCAGATTCTGCTTCGCAGTAATGCCGACCCGTTTCTTGGCGGATTTGATGTTTGCCAAATGATTCACCCCCTGTCGTGCCGTTGCTAATTGGTTGTCCTGCAAAAATAAAGCTTTTGCCCGAACAAACGAAATTATACCACGCTCTTCCTCTGGATGCAAGTGCTTTTTAGCCCGCTTTGTAAAGTCCTTCAGTGCTTTATCGGCAGGTTTTACTGAATGCTACAGGTCGCGATATCCGACAGCATGCTTGCCCCGCGCATTCGGCTGCACGGGACGCAGTCATACCGATTTTCTGCGCGTACTGCCTCAGGGAATGATGCAACCCACGGCATGGTGAATGCGTCTTTATTGCATATGGGAATAAGGCATGATCGCATCAACTGCGCGGGGGGAGGCTATCCTAGCGGAAGCCGATACATAAGCGCGAAGGGCGGTACGCTTAGAGTTACGGCTCTTGATATTCACTATGGATCCGGCCGAATTTCGTTATAGAATTGTAAATATACGCGCGCACAGCCTACTTTAGGCATTTTTTCTTTGCACTGAGAATGCGCATCCGGTATAATGAAGCTTGGCAAAGCATAGCCATGCGCACTATTGCCGCGTAGCTTAGCGGCGTGATAGGAGGAGTACACCATGGTTTGCAATCACTGCGGCGCATATAACGACCCGAAGGCCACAGCCTGCACGGTATGCGGCGCGTCGCTCCAGCCAGAAGCTGCGACGCATGCCACAGAAGAACCAGAAACTGCGGAAACCGAACGCCCTAATTGGGGCTTTGTACGTTCGCCGCGCTGGCCCAAGCCTTCCTTCGACATCAATTCGGTGGACGAGCTTCCGGAAGTTGAGGAGTACGTTCGGGCCCATGACCCCAACGTACCCGTTGAACAGGCCAAACCGGAGGCACAGCCCCCTCAGGTACCCTATGAATCGCCGACTCGCGGTTTTCGAAATGTTGAGAGCCGCAGGTTTGACCCACAGCCCGCGCAGAGCCAGAGCCAGAATTATACCTCCGTTACGCCCATAGACAGCGTAGGCGGGTATGATGACGCGCCTCAGCCCTATCAGCGCGGCTTCGGGCGCGCGCCGCAGCGTAATTTGAACTATGGCGCACAGGGCGCACAGGGCGAAGAGGAAAAGGCTTCCGCTCCGCGCAAGCCGCAGGCGGCGCACTACCCGCCCGCAAAGAGCATGGCCGCAAAATCCGCCATGCGCTCGCGCACGGCCTACCGCAGCAAGAGAAATAAAAATACGCTGTTTTACGCGATTGGCGCTGTGCTTGTTGTTGCGCTCCTTGTATTGGGGGGCATACTCATCAGCAAGAATTACGGCGGTATGGGCGGCTTTTTCCGCAGCGTATTTGGCGGATCGCCCATATTGAAGGACGCGGTGGTCACCGAGGGCAAGAACAAAAGCGGTGTGGATTGTTATATCGTTACCGTTTTCGCTCGTGCAGGCAATACCGTTACCGTCCGGTTCGCCGGCCAGGAGATTTCCGGAGTCATCAATTCCAGCAACCAGCAGGAGGTCCTCCTTCCCAAGGATAGATTTTTACCGCCGGACCCCGTGGAAGGGACAACCGCGAATCTCGTGCCGGATATCACGATAACCACCAAGGACGGCGAAGTCTTCCCCGTTGAAATCGACCCCATTCCGGTGCAGGTGCCCGCGCTGACCCTTTCCGTAACGCAGCCCTCTGCAGCATCCGTGGCGGTAGGCAAGCCCGCTGTCGCGTTTGCAGGAATGGTAAACGACGGCTCAGTCGGCGTATTTGTGGAAGGCCAACCGCTCACGGTAGACGAAACCGGCGCGTTCTCCGGTGAATATACGCTTCCCGACCTTGGCGTATACACGCTTACGCTTGAAGCGCGCAAAAACGGCTACCAAATCGCTCGGCAGACGTTTAACGTGGATTATACGCAGGCGGAAGCGAACATCGATGTGGACGCTTCTACGCTGCGCGCCCCCTCAGGCTCTGATACCGCTACTGTGAAGGGCACCACCTCTGCTGGCGCGAAGCTTGCCGTTACCGGCCCCTCCGGCGTTACGGTAGGCGCACCCGATGTGAACGAGGCGACGGGCGTATTCTCATTCACCGTGCAGATGGCGGAGATTGGACATTACGGCCTGGAGGTTACCGTCACAAAGGACGGTCGCGCCACCACCGGGACGATCAATGTAGAGCGCGCACCGGACTACGCGGAGTATACCGCATCGGTGCACAAGATGGACTATGACCGCATGAAGAATGAAACGCTGCACAAGGCCTCCTATAAGTGCGTGGGAAAGGTGGCGGAGGTGGTCCAAACGGAACCGTATGTTGTTGCCCGTTTGACTACGGACAGTGGCGACCTGCTGTTTGAATACCACAACACTGCGGCGACCGTGGATACGACAGACGGCAAGACCTATAACATATTCGGCGATTATGCGGGCATGGATGAAGCCACCGGCTTACCGAAAATCTACTGCTGGTTTATTACGAAAAACGGTTAAGGATAGAACAGGCAAATGAAAAGTATGGCGCGGCCGTGCCGCGCCATACTCTGTTTATAAGCAAAATTGATAGCAGGGAGCATTCTATGAAACTATGGGCGCTGTTGCGTGAAAAACATAAAATTGTGCGGGACGTGGTGATGGAGTTCGCCGTGGACCGCCCGGAGGACGTGGACGGCTGGCAGGATATCATAGGCGAACTATGCCGGGCGCTTCATGAAAGCCGCCCTGTTATACTCAACAAGCACGCGGACCAATTAAGCCGGTTTTCCCGCACGACGTTTTTGCCGCAGGATTTCATGGAGAGCGTGGCGTTTGACAAAATGGAGATTGAAATTTTCCCCGAAAAGCAAAAAGAACGCCATTAAAAGCGAGACGGCGGCGTCCCTGAATTTGCATTATTTTATATTTTTCGCCCGCAAGCTGCGCCTGTGCATGCATGCGGGCGTTTTCTTTTGTACATACTATTCCACATCCCCACAAAGCTAGGGATGAATAAGCCTTAAGGCAATATCAAAGGAGAGTTAGCATGGATACCCTTTCGTTGATCTTGATCATCATCGGCGCGCTGAACTGGGGATTGATCGGCCTGTTCCAGTTCGACCTCGTGGCCGCGCTATTCGGCGGCATGAGTGGTATCGTTTCCCGCATCATCTATACGCTGGTCGGCCTTGCGGGCCTTTGGGGCATTACGATGCTCTTCCGCCGCGGCGACCGTGAGGTGCGCGAAGGGGATCACAAGCACTAAGCGCTCCGCGGGGCGCTATGCGCGCGCGCCTGTCTGTTTGGGCAGACGCATACAAAAAAGGATGCAATGGGGCATCCTTTTTTTATAGTCGAAAAAGTGTCATGCGACACTTTTTCGAGGATTACAGGAACAACTTGTGCCTTCGGTGACGGCGACGGCCCGCAGGCCTAGTGTCCGAGGCGTCTCCCGCCGAGGACTGGCTGTTCCTGCAAGGAAAGACTTGCGCCGCAAGGCTTTTCGCCGCCACCGCGCATGTCACTGGCGGCGAATGGAAGCCTACGTGGCTAGGCCATCCAACTGCACAATCAATCGTCAGATTTGATATAGTGTGGTGGATTGCGATCCCCCACACC